>DATDFM010000073.1:0-16844 GCA_036522635.1 Candidatus Udaeobacter sp.
GCTTTGTTCAAACGAGCGACAACGTAATGATTGGCGGTTTCATTGTTCAAGGCACAGGGCCAAAGCGGGTGATCATTCGTGCCATTGGCCCTGAGCTTACGCAGTTTGGGATCACCAATCCATTGGCTAATCCGACATTAGAACTGCACAACCAAAGCGGAGCAGTGATCGCTACTAATGACGATTGGCAGACGACGATAATCGGCGGCATCATCACCACCAGTCAGGTCGCCGATATTCAGGGTAGCGGTCACGCGCCGACTGCGCCAAGTGAGTCGGCAATCATTGCAACCCTGCCACCGGGTAATTACACCGCCATTGTCCGTGGTGTAAGCAACACCACCGGAGTTGCTTTGGTGGAAGTGTACGATTTGAATTAACCTCGCTCTTGCCGAGACAACCCTCGCACGCTGGTAGATGCGATGAAAAACAGCCTTTAGTGATGGGACTCAGTGTCAGCTCGTTCTTCGACTTGTGCGGTAAGAATGTCTAAATAGAGTTGCCGAGCTTCATTGATGGGGGAATGGGACGCAACTTTAACATACGAATTGCTGCTTTCGTTTGTGTCGTCTCGGGACTCGCCGCAGCGAGTGCCATCAGACTGTCAGGACAAACGATTACGGGCCGATTCGAACCGGAAGTTCGCGTGCATGAGGCTCGCGCCGAACCGGAAACGTCATTTCAGCTTTCAAATAAAAACGAGCTCTCACCAGAGCCCGAACCAGTCTCACCGTCGCCACCGACACGGACCAGCTTCATGGCGACGTGGAGTCGCGTGAACGGTGCGAAAGGCTACATGCTCGATGTTTCTACGAACAGTTCGTTCACCACTTTCCTGGACGATTATCGCGGGCTGGACATCGGCGATGCGACCGGGCGACTTGTGACCGGCTTAAAACAAGGCACCACATACTATTACCGGGTGCGACCTTACGGCACCGCTGGTGCGGGTAATTATTCGGATGTGAAGACTGCTACGACTGTATCGACAGTCGGATTGGTTATTCATCCGACATTCGATAGTTCGATTACAAACAATCCGAATGCAGCAGCGATTCAGGCGACAATTAACCAAGCTATTTCATTTCACGAATCGTTATTCGCCGATCCGATTACCATTCAGATTCGGTTTCGCTTTGCCACGACAACTCCTGACGGGAGGCCTCTACCCATGGGGACTCTCGCGCAAACTGACCTCGTGCTTTACCCGATTCCATGGAGCAATTACATCAATGCGCTTAGAGCGGATGCACAGAGCAGCAACGATACTCAGGCGAACGCAACTCTGCCGGCCACGGCGCTTTCTGCTAACATCAGGCCATCCAGCGCAGGCGGCAGGGCAGTGGGACTCGATACGCCGCCGGCAATGTTTGCAAACGGTAACGTTGGGCAGGGCGGACCGTATGACGCGATCGTGACCCTCAATTCTGCATCGCCATTTCAGTTCAGCCGGCCTCCCAGCCCAGGCCACTTCGACGCTCAACGTTCAATCGAACACGAAGTTGACGAGGCGATCGGTCTCGGTTCGCGCGTCGGTGACAATAGCAACGACCTTCGTCCGCAGGACTTGTTCAGTTGGTCTTCGGCGGGTATCAGAAATATCAGTGCTTCCGGCAGGCGCTATTTCTCGATCAATCGCGGCTTGAACAACATAGTTGGTTTCAATCAAGATCCCGACGGAGATTTCGGCGACTGGCTTAGCGAGCAGTGTCCTCAAACGCATCCATACGTGCAAAATGCCTTTGGTTGTGCCGGTCAGTATTCGGACATCTCGGCGACATCGCCCGAAGGCATCAATCTCGATGTTATTGGGTACGATCTAGTTCAGACCAGTCAGACAAGTCTTAGTAACATCAGTACGCGCAGCTTTGTTCAAACCGGCGAGCATGTGATGATTGGCGGTTTCATCGTTCAAGGGATCGGGCCCAAGAGGGTAATCATTCGCGCTATTGGCCCCGAGCTCACGCAGTTTGGTATTCCCGATGCTTTGGCTAATCCGATATTAGAGCTGCACAATGGGAGCGGATCGGTGATTGCCACCAATGATGACTGGCAGACGACAATAGTCGGCGGGATAATCACCAGCAGTCAGGTCAGCGATATTCAGAACAGTGGCCACGCTCCGACTGCGGCAAGCGAATCAGCGATCATTGCAAATCTGCCACCGGGCAACTACACCGCGATTGTACGCGGTGTAGCCAACACCACCGGAGTCGGTCTAGTCGAAGTGTACGATTTGAATTCTGCCGCGAGTTCGAGCCTCAGTAACATCAGCACGCGCAGCTTTGTGCAAACTAGTGAGCATGTGATGATTGGTGGCTTTATTGTTCAAGGCACCGGGACCAAGAAGGTGATTATTCGCGCCATTGGTCCCGAGCTCACTCAATTCGGCATTACCGATGAGTTAGCCAATCCGACACTGGAACTGCACAACGCCAATGGAGGGCTGATTGCTACCAATGATAACTGGCAGACGACAATAATCGGCGGCATTATCAATGGCGATCAAGTCAGCGACATTCAAAACAGCGGACACGCTCCTACTGCCGCAACCGAGTCGGCTATCATTGCAAATCTTCAACCGGGCAACTACACCGCTATAGTACGCGGTGTTAGCAACACCACCGGAGTTGCTTTGGTTGAAGTTTACGATTTGGATTAACAGCCGCATCGACGGCGAGGTAATTCAGGTTAACCGTCTTGGTGATGACCAAAGAGGAAATCGCCGGCGTTCTGGAGCAGATCGCAACATTGCTCGAGCTGAAGGACGAAAATCCGTTTAAGATCCGCGCCTATGTCAATGCGGCGCGCGCGATCGAAACATTCGGCGCGAATGTGTCCAATTTTGAGGACGAAGAAGCCGTCGGTAAAATTCCGGGAATTGGGAAGAGCATCGCCCTGAAGATCAAGGAACTGGCCGAGACAGGGTCGCTAAAGTATTTCCAGGAATTAAGTGCTGAATTTCCGACAGGAATTCTGGAATTGTTTTCGTTACCCGGCCTTGGCGCCAAAAAGATCAAAGCGCTGCATGACAAACTCGGCATCAGCTCGATCGAGCAGTTGCAAAAGGCATGCGAACAGGGACGCATTGCCGAGTTGCCAGGGTTTGGCGAAACAACACAGCAAAAGATTTGTGACGCCATTGCCAGACGCGCATCGCATGTAGGTTCATTTCAATTCGGACAGTTGGCAGCTGAAGCAGAAGCGCTCCGCTCAGATCTGGCTGCACACGACGCAGCTTTACAAGTTGAGATCGCCGGAAGTTATCGGCGCCGAAAGGAGATCGTCCACGATCTCGATTTGCTGGTCGCAACGAAGGAACCGGAGGCGATTACCAAATTTTTCATATCCCATCCGCTGGTGGAGGCTGTCATCGCACAAGGCCCGACAAAATCGAGCGTGCGGCTGCGTTCGGGAGTGCAATGCGATTTGCGAGTGGTCACGACGGCGGAGTACCCGTTTGCGCTGGCTTATTTCACCGGGAACAAGGAACACAACATCGAGATGCGCAGCCGTGCATTGAAACGGGGCTGGACGCTCAACGAATACCGGCTCGCTGTTGTTCCCGTTGATCCGAAGGCAAAGACAAAAAAATCCCCTGCCAAAATTCCGAATGTGCGCGACGAAGCCGACTTGTATCGGGCGGTCGATCTCGATTTTATTCCGCCGGAGTTGCGAGAAAACTGCGGCGAATTCGAAGCGGCCAAGCAACATTCCCTGCCAAAACTGATCGAGAAGGAAAATCTTCGCGGCACGTTTCATTGCCACACCGTGGCGAGCGATGGTCACAACACACTTGAAGAAATGGCCGGCGCAGCGCGCGAACTCGGTCTGGAGTATCTCGGCATCGCCGATCACAGCCGCAGTTCTGTTCAAGGTCACGGGATCGCTGCGGAAAAGCTAATCGAGCAAGTCGCCGCGATTCAGAAGCTGAATAAGAGGTTTGAGGGATTTCGCTTATTTGCCGGAATCGAATGCGATATCTTGCGCGACGGCTCACTCGATTTTCCCGACGAAGTGCTGTCGCAACTCGATTATGTCGTCGCGTCAGTGCATTCCGTCTTCAGTTTGAGCGAATCGGAGATGACTCAGCGCGTCATCCGCGCCTTGGAAAATCCATTCGTTACGATGCTTGCGCATCCGACGGGTCGGTTGCTGCTGAAAAGGGACCCGTACCAGATTGATATCCCAGCAGTCCTCGACGCGGCAGCGCGCACCGGCACATGGATTGAACTCAATGCCGCACCCAAGCGGCTCGATCTCGACTGGCGCTGGTGGCCATTGGCCAAGGAGAAAGGCGTTAAATGCGTAATCGATCCGGATGCCCACCGAACAATACGCCTGCAAGATCTGTGGTTTGGAATCGGCATTGCCCGCAAAGGCTGGCTCACGAGAGAGGACGTCGTGAACTGCCTGCCGCTGGCAAAGATCGAAAAGGCTCTGCGAGCGAAACGCGAGCGGTAGGGCACGATCGCGGAGTGCGCCCAACCTTCGCGGACGGCCCGGCGGCCGTTCCCTACCTCAAGCCGTTTGCCGTTGCGGCATAAACATCGTCAGGCATTTGCAAGCGCCACCAGCCTTGATGAATTCCGTCATCGGCAACGGGTGACATCGGTAGTCGCGCTCTTGCAGCTTGTTTACCAACTGGGGCGCGCCTGCGGGCAAAACGATGTCGTGGTCGATTACCACTGCGTTACACGAGAAGTGCATCGCTTCTTCCGGTGCGACATCGATCAAATCAGTCATGTGTTCGCGGATTGCTCGCTGTCCGTACTCGTCAAATGCGTCTGGAAACCAAAAGCCGCCGCCATCCGGCAATGGACAAAAACATGTATCAAGATGGTAAAAACGCGGATCAACCAGCTCCACCGATATTGTGAGGCAACCTAGCATTTCCGCGATAGCGCGGTGTGATTGAATGTCGGAACGAAATTTGTAACCGCAAAAGAGAACGTCATTGCCAAAAAGCGCGTCGCCCTCGCCTTCGAAGTAAAGTTTCTCCGGCAGCCAATCGACTTCGTAACCGTGTTGCGCCATCCATTTTGCAAAAAACGGTTGTTCGCCGGCGCGCTCTTTGTGGCGGAAATTGCTGGGAATGAATTTGCTGCCAACGGTCAGCCCTGCGTTCGCGGTAAAGACCATGTCCGGCAGTCCTGGTTGCGGCGCAATCAGATGAACCTTGCAAAGGTTTGAAAGCGTTGCGTGCAGTTGTTTCCATTGCTCTTGGGCGACCGACACTTCTGCGGCGTGGGCAAGGCTCATCCAGGGATTGATCTCGTACTCAATCCCGTAGTAATCCGGTGGACAAAGAAGCAGCTCGCGCATTGGACTGAAAATTACTGGCCAACCTTGGACCCGCCCAGGCAATCGGCCAGTTGTCGTAAAAATGGTTCGACGTCTGTGACGAGGCCGATGGATTGCAATGGCTGACGTTCAACCGCTCGTTCCACAGCGGACGGATCGATGTCGACACAAACGGTCTTCACGTTGTTCGCCAGGAAGGCTCCTATTGCGAGCGAATAACGAAGCGTGGCTAACAAGATCACATGGGTCACATCCCTCAGTTTGTCTCTCAAAATTTTCTCACATTCGATTATGTCAGTCGTTACGCCAGGGATCGGTCCTTCGTCGCCGATGGCCCCGATTAACACGATATCGACATCGTGTTGCACGCTGGCATGCATGACACCTCTTGTGAGGACCTTGTCGCTAACAGCAGCCGCAATTCCGCCGGCTTCCCGAATTGCATTTATCGCGCGGAGTTGATTTTCGTGTCCGCCGCGCGCGATCGCGACATCAGGATTTAATCCCAGCGAAGTTCCAAACAAAGCGCGCTCAACATCGTAAGCGGCAAATGCGTTTCCTGTAAAGAGCCGATCGATGTACCTTCCTTCGATTAATCGAACCAGATACCCGCCTGCCCCCGTGCGGACGATGGCCGGTCCCGCGACAACCGCGATTTTTCCACCAGCGTTACGAGCGCGTCGCAGTTCTTCGGCAATCTCGCGAATGATGGCAGATTTGGGTTCTTCTGCGTCGACAATGTTGTTAATGAATTGAAACGGATCTGTGTGGGTAGTGGCTCGCTGCACTGGCACAACACGGATCCCCTGGTGCCCGACAACAATCGCGTCGTCTTTTTTGACGTCGAAAAACTTAACCGCTCGCGCACTGCCTTTCTTCCCATCAACGGCAATCGCGCTGTTGATGATCCCAGGCGTCACCTCGATCTCTTTGCCGTCGAACCGAACAAAAGTTTGCTGGTTGGTGGTTACATAGAATTCGGGCGGGAAAACACCATCCGCTGGTGCGGGAGAGAGTTGAGCATTCGCCCGCTCCATCACTTCGGCGCCCTGCTGCCGAAGCCGCAGGATCAGCTCGTCCAACGCCTCCCCTGTCTCCGTGGACACTTCGATTCGGGCAAAGCTTTGGTCCGCGCGTTTCCGACCAATTTGAACTTCAGTGATTTTGAAGTTCCCGCCATGGGTAAGGATCTGGTCGAGCACCTTCGGCAGGATGAGCGAATCAATGATGTGACCGCGTAACTCGATCATCTCCGAAAACATCGACAAAGTGTAGCCAGAGAAAAGCACGGCGCCAGTCAGGGGAATATGTTGATGGGCGCTTGTGCTGAGGGTGAATTTGATATGTATGCGCTTGACACAAGCGCCTCTACGACGAGCAGGATACATGGAGAAACCAACCACGCGTGGACCTTCGCCCGGCCGCAAAGCCGTTCACGCCCTCGGGGCCAGACTGAACCGTAAATCAAAGCGGCCGCCTCCACTGCCATCGAAGAAAAAGATTTCGAACGCGGATCGCACAACTAATCCTTAGCACAGGAGATGCACAACGATTTGCCAGCTCTAGCCGCCAAGATCGGAGGAAGGCTTTCAATTAGCTCCGAGTATGTCGTCACCCAGCCTGCGGAATTGCGGGTTTTACGGGAGATGTCGGAAGAGGAGCTGAGCGAATTTGCAAGGAGCCATGGCTGGCGAATCATCCATCGCCTCGGCGGCCGACAGATCGAATTTTATAATGATGCCGGCGCGCGCGCTCTATAGCCGGTAGTAACGCCGCGTCGCAGCGTCCGGTCGGCCCAAGCGCGCGGGCCAACTTCCTGATCGGTTACAGCAATGCTGGACAGCGGCGTCCAGTTGGCTTACCAATGCTGCCGCGTTCCAACTCCGAAAGGGGTTCGCGAGTCTATGGAAGCGGCGAAAATTTATTTCATCATTTTTGGCCTGCTGACGATTGCCGGCGGAATTATGGGTTACGTCAAAGCTGGCAGCGCGGCGTCGATCATTGCCGGAGCAATCACAGGGGTTTTGCTGCTGGTAGCGGCATTTCTTTTGCCTGAACACCGCGTCGCGGGATTGGCTACTGCGCTCATCGTGGCACTTTTGCTGGCTGCGCAATTCGTGCCCAAATTCCTTCGCACAGGCAGAATCATGCCTGCTGGCATGATGTCAGTGCTAAGCGTGATCGGGATCATTGCAGCTATCGTCGCCTGGGTGCGAAAGTAATCGCGTGGCAAAAATTCGCCTTCGTACGTGGCGGCGGTTAGTTCTGGTCCTATTCGCCGCGATTTTCGCCGCGATTGTTTATCGCTGGATCTCACTTGAGCGACTGCAACGCTCGGTACCTACTGAGATATCCGAGACGCCGACGCCTGCACCTACGGCAACCCGGCCGCCGACGATCACGGGTAAGTTGGACACTTCAAAACTGTTTAACGGGATCACACTTCGTCCCACCGTTGAAACAACTCCCGGCGCCGACGCCGCAACCGAACGCATCGATCCCGAGAGTTACGTGCTGGATCTCAGGCTGCTGGCGCGGATCCCTTCGCCAAACAAGACCATCGGAGAACTGGCGAAAATCAATCCCCAATTGTCAACGCTTTTGCCTGGTTTGACCTCGATGCTATCACAGAATTCGGTTTCACCGCTATTCACGCAGCTTTACGACACAAAGGTCAAAAATCTACGCGCGAACCTTAGCCGCCTCGATCTGCTGTTGTCGCGGCACAACTTTTTCGATTGCCAGACCATTCTGCAGCTTCAGCATCCCGATACTCATCGAAAGGCGCTCCTCCTCCAGGCGGACATGGATGTGGATGCTGACGGCTCGGATTCCGATCGGCTCCCTGCAGGGACCGGTGCGCCGACGAATTTCAAGCCTGCCACCAGTTATCGTTGGGAAAAGAAAACAGATGCACCTAACCCATATATCGCCGCGACCGAACAGAGACTAAAACGCGCAGAAGACGAGTTCGCGTTGGCAGGCACCGCCCCCGCGCGCAAACGCGACCTGCGCAACGCAATCGCGGAATTGCGCGCGGAGATTGGCACGCTGAAAAAGTTTAGTTTCCTGATCGGCGCGATTGATCCGTTCATCGTCGTGCCGGGCACGTTTACGCGTGGCCCCGATCCGGTAAAGGTGGGCGATTACGCGCTCGTGATATTCGGCGATGCGATTTATCCAGTCATCGTCGGCGACGTTGGTCCCAACGACAAAGTTGGCGAGGCGTCGCTGCGCATCGCAAAAGAACTCAACGCGCTTGCAACGGCCTATAATCGGCCGGTCAGCGATCTCAAGGTGAGTTACATCATTTTCCCGGGAACGGTTGACAAGCCATTTGGTCCTCCTGACTTGGACAAAATCCAGGCGCGTTGCGAAGCGCTGGTAAAAGAGATCGGGGGCGCGAGCGTGCCGTTGCATCATTGGGAAAATATTATTCCTTCCCCCACTCCAAGCCCGACCCCGAATCCTTCGTCGTCTCCTTCGCCAACTGCCTCTGGAACGCCGTCTCCTTCTCCGGCGGCGACGTTCGCTTTTCCGGTTTCACCGCCCGCTAAGACGCCCCTCCCTGATACGACAGTCTCTGCAACGCATTCACCCGCGGCGTCACGAAGTCCTCATGCGAAACGGAAGCCGTGAATATAGATATCCGTTCGAGAAGAATGCCGGAGGAAAAATTCGAGGACGGAAATGAAAATGGGACACCCGGCTCACAAATGCATGATACCCGCCACAGATAACGAAAGCCTGGATCTCATGCACACGCTGATGGCGTATCGCCATGAGCCAATTCATTCGGAGTTGATGAGGATCCGGGATAAATATTCGATGCTTCACCTGGATGTGCTGATTTTGATTTATCATTTCGCCAAGCTTTGCTCCGGCGCGATTCTTGAGATTGGCGCGTTTGTTGGAGGAGCAACAATTGCCGCAGCGTTAGGCGCCCGCGATTCACGTCAGGAAAAAAGAATAATCTCGGTGGAACCCGGCGGTAGCGTGAAACACAAACGCCTCGGCACTCGTAATATCTTGCGCGACTTGGAACGCAATCTCGCGAGGGAGCGTGTGGCGAACATGGTCACCTTGATTAAAGGAAAGTCCTTTAAACCGGAAACGATATCGGCCGTCCGCCGGGCACTCGGTTCGCATCAGGTGGGGCTGCTGATCCTCGATGCTGATGGTGCCAAACGCAGAGACATCGATTATTACCACGATGAATTTGCGGACGGGTGTTGGATGGTAATCGACGACATCTATGGCGCCGATTCCAACGAAAAGATCACGCCAAGCCGCGCGGACGTGGATGCATTAGTGGCCGAGGGTTTATTGCAGCCGCTCGGATTTTACGGCTGGAGCACATGGGTCGGACGCTGGCGCGGCGGTGTTGCATCGGTCGTTGACGCCTAAAGCCGTTTGTCATTCTGAGCGAAGCGAAGCTGCAACGCAGCGGACGAAGTCCGCGAGGCCAGGCTTTCAATCTCTGACTTTTTCCTAATGCCCGGATGCCTCAACCTTGAATCAGGTATGTTTGAAAGCCTGGCCTCATGCTCGCATTTCGTTGCAGCGCTCCGCTCAAGATGGCCCGTTATAAAACGCTAGACGATAACAGGAGCGAGTCTTAGCCACTCCTTCGAGTGGGCTAAACCTCCTCCGGTCCCACAACGAGATGGATCACACCATTCGGCGCGGACACGAAGAAGCCATTGAAATCTTCGCGCAACTGTTCGACTTCGTCGCGGCGCGGGACGCCGTGTACTTTCAAAAATGACGCAGCCGCTTCGGTGTCGTTCGTCTCCAGCTCAAGCCAGATGTCGGGATGACTGAGGTTTGGCACGCTGTCGATCCAGAGCCGGTTTGGGCCGAATTGAAAAATGCAGCCGTCCTTTTCCTCCTCGATTAACGGCAATCCCAACGTGTCGCGATAAAACGCAACCGTTTGCTCGTAGGTGTGGCTGGGGCATTTGATGGCGATGTTTGCGCCACCCGAAAACTGCGGCCCTTCGAGTTTGGCAACCATGGCTTCGCCGACGTTAAATAGTCAAAAGGTTGAACCGTTACGAAATTACAAAGGCTACGGCCTTCCGCTTACCAATGCCGCAGTCAGCCATGTAACTTTTCAACCGTTTCAACTGTTCAACCCCTTTCACTTCTCCACTAGTCGCTGTCGGTTCCGCCCGGCTCGGTCATTTTAATGGGGTCCAGTGCGCGCTCGAGTTCGTCGTCTGGTAAAATCTTTTTTTCCCGCGCAATCTCGCGAACCGTTCGTCCGGTCTTGGCGCTCTCCTTGGCAATTTCCGCCGCGCGATCGTAGCCGATCTTTGGCGAGAGGCTGGTCACCATGGCCATCGACAACTCCACCAGCTCACGGCAGCGTTGCTCGTTAGCCACGATACCTCGGACGCATTTCTCGGTGAACATATCCACCACGTTGGCCAGCAACCGTATGGATTCCAGAATGTCGTGTGCCATCACCGGCATCATTACGTTCAGCTCGAAGTTTCCGTTTGCGCCTGCCCACGAGATTGTCACGTCGTTGCCGATTACCTGTGCGCACACCATCATCATCGATTCCGCCATGACCGGATTTACTTTCCCCGGCATGATAGAGCTGCCCGGTTGTGTGGCGGGCAATTGAATTTCGCCGATGCCGCATCGGGGCCCACTGCTGAGCCATCGAATGTCGTTCGCGATTTTAAACAGCGTTACGGCGATGGTTTTCAAATGGCCGCTCGCTTCGACCACTGCGTCCTTGCCGCCTTGCGCTTCGAAATGGTTTTTGGCCTCGTAGAACGATATACCGGTGCGCTGCTCTATGTGGCGCAGCACTTTCTTGGGAAAGTCGATGTGGCGATTGAGACCCGTGCCCACTGCCGTCCCGCCGAGCGCGACCTCGCGTAAAGCTTCGATTGCTTTTTCCGCTCGCGCTTTGGCATATGCAGTCTGCTGAGCGTAGCCCGAGAATTCCTGTCCGAGTCGGACCGGCGTGGCATCCATCAAATGCGTCCGGCCAATCTTCATTACGTGCCAGAATTCTTTTGCTTTGGCTTCGAGCGCTCCGTGCAATTTCTCCAACGCAGGCACCAATTCATTTTTCAATTCTTCAGCCGCGCTGATATGAATTGCGGAGGGAATCACGTCGTTACTCGATTGCCCCATGTTAACGTGATCGTTGGGATGAACCGGGTCGTGGGATCCGATCGACTTCCCTGACAATTGTGCCGACCTGTTCGCGATCACTTCGTTCGCGTTGGTGTTTGTGCTGGTGCCCGAGCCAGTCTGAAAAATGTCGAGAGGAAAATGGTCGTCGAGTTTTCCTTCAGCGACTTCTTCTGCCGCCTGGGCAATCGCCGCTGCTCGCTTTGGGTCAAGCAAACCTAAATCTTCGTTCGCCTTCGCAGCCGCCCACTTGATTAAACCCAATGCACGAATGAATGGCCGCGGAAATCGGTAACCGCTTACCGGAAAATTCAGAACAGCGCGATGGGTGGAGGCGCCGTGGAGAGCATCCGCGGGCACAGTCATTTCGCCCATCGAATCTTTTTCGATTCGCGTCCGTTTATCCGTCATGTTCGCCACTGCGAATCCGTCCTGTGGCGGACCGAAGGCTCTGCACCGACGCCGGCGAGGCGCGAACGGCTTTTCGTAGATGTATGTCCACCGTCCTGTGCCGACGGTATTTTGTGAAACACAGTGATAAACATTGGCGGGATATTTTGCAGAAAATATTCCGATTCATCGCGCTGAAAAACGGTGGCGTGCTGCCTTAACTCATTAGTGACCTGGTAAATGATAAATTTACCGTCCGGTTTCAACGCATCGTACGTCTTTCGCAGCAGAGCGCGCTTTTTCTCGATTTTGAGAATGCTGAAGGGAATGCCCGAAAGAATGTAATCGCACGAATCAAATCCGCGGCGTTTCAGCTCAAACGGTAAGGAGGCAGCGTCGCCGTGAATCACATGCACGCGCGAATCGCCTGCGAATTGTCTTTCCAACGCTCTTGCGAGCGCGGGGTCGAGCTCAAACAGGAGCAGGTGCGAATCCGGTGTCATTCGTCGCACTATCTCACGCGAATGCACGCCTTCGCCTGGGCCGTACTCCGCGATCACGCGCGGTTGCGTGAAATCCATTTTGCTGGCGACACGTTCCACCATCGCCTTCGAGCTCGGCACAATCGACGCGATCTGGAACGGACGCTTCAGGAAACGCTTAAAAAAGAGTGTACTCACGGGAAGGCGAACGTTCGTCGCAGGCGTTCCGGTTGTCTAGTATGGATCTGGCCTGTGCGCGCTGAGGCATCCTTAGAGCGCTGATCTTGACTCAATACCAATCACCGATCACTTATCATTCTGCTTCTCATGCGCGGTTAGCTCAGTGGTAGAGCACTACCTTGACACGGTAGGGGTCAGAGGTTCGAACCCTCTACCGCGCATTTCTGTGGCGCCGATGTTTTATACCTATGTGCTGAAATGTGCCGATGGGAATTTGTACATTGGTTCTACTGTCGATCTGCGAAAGAGAATCGCTCAGCACCAGGCCAGGCGGGTTGCAGCTACCGCCTACCGATTGCCAGTTAAATTGGAATATTACGAAGCGTGCCGGTCCGAATCCTGTGCACGTAGGCGCGAGAGGCAACTCAAAACCGGTTTCGGTCGCGCGTACTTAAAACGACGCTTACATTAGCTCGTTCGCCTACACACATTTCGCTTGACCATCCAAGTCAGAGGTTCGAACCCTCTACCGCGCACCACCTCTGTCTGTTATTTGCGAAACGTCAGACGGGAGCAAAGTCGACTCGCGACTCGGGCCCGTATTTGCAGCGGGTGATCATTCCTTTTGCTTCGGGCGCTGAAAAGCTGTATCGACAGCCATCCATCCCAATTGAGCGTCGACGTCATGGCTCATCTTCCTCGACTACAAGAAACAATTGCCGCCGCTACAAAGACTTTACAGTCGCTTGTCGAGCTCGATGCGCAGGTCGTAGAGGCAGCAGATCTGATGGAGCGATGTCTGCGCGCAGGGAACAAATTGCTCGTGTGTGGGAACGGCGGCAGTGCGGCTGATGCATCACATTTTGCGACGGAATTTGTGGTGCGTTTTGTGAAGGATCGCCGCGCACTTCCGGTGATTTGTCTCAACAGCGATAGCGGAATTCTCACCGCGGCCGGGAACGACTATGGGTTCGATGAAATCTTTGCGCGCCAGGTGGCGGCGTTGGGGGTTCGTGGCGATGTACTTATTTGTCTAACCACATCCGGACAATCCAAGAACTTGATTCGAGCATTTCAAGAAGCGAAAGCGCGTCAATTGAAGACGATCGCATTTCTTGGGCGCGACGGTGGATCCACCCTCGGCATTGCGGATCTTGATCTTTTGGTCAAAAGCGAGTCAACAGCGCGAGTGCAGGAAGCGCACCAGCTTTTGTTGCACGTATTGTGCGAGACGATTGAGTCGCGCCTCAACGCAGTGTAGCCGCGATGCTGTAGCTGCTTCCCCGTGCGGAGCGCCACCCTAAAACCGTTAAGAAAACAGCGACCGCAATTCGATTGCTATCTGTTACTCCGGCTTTTTCAGCAACCGTTCGCGTTCGCGGTCCAACTGCCGGCGTTCGCTGGCTGTAAGGCTTCCAATTCCGAATTTGGAAATTTTCTCCAGAATTGGATCGATGGAAGCGTAGACGTCTTCCGATTCTAAACGGCTGCTGGCTGTGCGCGCTCGTGGTGTCGGAAGCACGTGATACTTAGGCCTCGGAGTGAACCGCTCTTTCACTGCGTTCCACCAGGCCAGCTCCGGGCCGGCACCGTTCA
This sequence comes from Candidatus Udaeobacter sp., assembly GCA_036522635.1. Classification (GTDB taxonomy): domain Bacteria; phylum Verrucomicrobiota; class Verrucomicrobiia; order Chthoniobacterales; family UBA10450; genus Udaeobacter. The sequence goes on from DATDFM010000073.1 coordinate 14,109, forward strand.
GTTCGACAAAAAAGAATGCGACGCCAATGCTCGTCCAGAGCACCATCAGGTCGCTCCATGCGTGATAAGCAAGCAGTTGAAACGTATAAACGGCGGCAAGAATCAGCGCGACCCACTTCGCCATTATCCGCAGCAACAATTCGACACGCGGATAGATCGTGGCGAACGCGATGAAAATTCCAAAGTGTAGCTCTGGCGAGCCGGCAATTGCGCACCGTTCCCAGAGTCCCCAGATCGTCAGTAATGCTGCCGGCGTGACCAGCAAAAAGCCATAAAGCGCGATGTATGCGCGCCGGCCCACAAAACGTTCCACTTCCCGTCCGAAAACAAACAGAAGGTACATCTCAATGGCGAACCAGAGCAGCCCCGATGGGGCGTGAACGAAGGCATACGTAAACAGCCGCCACACTTGGCCGCTCGACCAGATCGCGGCACTGTCGAATTGCAGCCAGAGCAAAATAGACCCGGCTCCGAAGGCTACCAGAATCGCGGCGAGAATCGCGGCCGCCACGTGTACCCCAACCAGCATCGTGGTCACATCGACAGGATACCGCCCCATCCACGCGACCGGCCGATAATCATCGGACGTGGTCACCCCGAACATGTTTTCAATTAATGCCGCGCATTATCGTTTCGCAAGTGAAACGACAGAGGCTGTATTGCAATTTCGTGAGCCGAACGACATTTGGCCGTTGCTTTTGTTGGGGAGCGCTCGTTTCGCGGTGGTTTGCCGATGTGGGGTATCGCGCCGTAGCCTCGACGTGGAGCGATTCATGGTTAAAATGGCCAGTTTCGTTCCATGAAGAATCTCGCGCCCGCCATATTCCCGCCGAAAGGGATTGGTGATACCAAGCCCCTCAACCAGGCGGTGCTCGATTGGGTCAAAGAGATCGCGACACTCACGCAACCAGAGAATATCTTTTGGTGCGACGGCTCCGATCGCGAGAATGAGTTTCTGATCGCCGAATCGCGTAAGCAGGACGTTCTGTTCGAGCTGAACGAAAAGAAAGTTCCGCATTCTTATCTTCACAGGTCTAGTCCAAACGACGTCGCTCGTGTTGAGCAGTTCACTTTCATCTGCACACCTACAAAGCAGGAGGTCGGGCCGACTAACAACTGGGCTGAGCCCACCGAGACGTACGCGAAACTTCGGGGATTGCTCGCTGGCGCCATGCGCGGGCGCACCATGTTCGTCATTCCATACCTCATGGGGCCGGTCGACTCACCGCTGGCCAAGATCGGGTTCGAGATCACCGATTCCAAATATGTCGTGCTCAGTTTGAGGATTATGACGCGCATGGGCCAAATCGCTTTGAAACGGCTCGGCAACGATCCCAACGCCGAATGGAACCGCGGTGTGCATTCATTGCTGGATGTGAATCCGGAACGGCGGTTCATCTGTCATTTTCCGCAGGACAACACCATCATCTCAGTCGGTTCAGGTTATGGTGGTAATGTTTTGTTGAGCAAGAAGTGCCTCGCCTTGCGGATCGGCTCGTATCTGGCGCGTAAACAGAATTGGATGGCCGAGCACATGCTCATCCTTGGCGTGGAATCGCCCGAAGGCCGCAAACATTACGTGGCTGCCGCCTTCCCCAGTGCATGCGGTAAAACTAATTTCGCGATGCTGATTCCGCCGCCGCATTTCAAAGGCTGGAAAATCAGTACAATCGGCGACGACATCGCCTGGATGCAGATTCGCAACGGTGGGTTATACGCCGTGAATCCGGAGAATGGTTACTTCGGCGTGGTGCCCGGGACGAGCTACAAATCGAATCCAAACGCGATGCGATCGATCGCGCACGACACAATTTATACCAACGTCGCTCTTACTGACGACGGGGATGTTTGGTGGGAAGGCAAAGACGGCGAGCCACCCGCACATGCGATTGACTGGCGCGGCAATGATTGGACACCGGGATCATCTGACAAAGCCGCTCACCCGAACAGCCGGTTCACGACGCCGATGCGCAACAATCCGGCGCTCGACCAGAACGTGGAAAAAGGCGAAGGCGTGCCGATCAGCGCAATCATTTTCGGCGGACGCAGAAGCGACACGGTGCCGCTGGTTTACCAGGCATTCGATTGGGACCACGGCGTCTACCTGGGCGCGACGATGGCGTCGGAAACCACCGCAGCCGCCACCGGTGCTGTAGGAAGAGTGCGGCGCGATCCAATGGCTATGCTGCCTTTCTGCGGGTACAACATCGGCGAGTATTTTCAGCACTGGCTCGATATCGGAAAGCAACTCACTAATCCACCGTTGATTTTTAACGTGAACTGGTTCCGAAAAGGCGCAGACGGAAAATTCCTCTGGCCGGGTTTCGGTGAAAACATGCGCGTGCTCAAATGGATCATCGACCGATGCGAGGGAAGCGGTGGCGCACTTAAGTCGCCGGTCGGCTGGTTGCCGGGCCCGCACGATCTCGATCTGGCCGAACTCGACATCGATCACATTGCGGTTGATGAGCTACTTGGCCTCGATCACGAGGAATGGCAAAAAGAGATCGCTGCGCACAAGGAATATTTCGACTCGTTAGGCGGCGTAGTGCCGGAGACGTTGGAAAAACAGCGCGAGCAAATGGCCGCGCGCTTCAAGGCGTAGCCGTCGCGCCGCACCTTTCCGGAACGCACGCGGCCCGCATGCTCCGTTCGGCCGCTGGTGTGGCCATTGCATGGAGCGGCAGAACCCTTTTGATTCGGCTAGCGTCCGAAAACGGCAGGAGAGCGGCGTGC
>DATDFM010000074.1:0-7676 GCA_036522635.1 Candidatus Udaeobacter sp.
CTACTCAAAAATAAGGCTGGCTCGAAAACCGTCGAGCCAGCCCGGTGTGGCTATTCCGGTCAAAATTTAGCGCCGGTAATCATAGGGATAATGATGGCGACAATAACGATGTCCGCCGTACCAATAGTACGGGCGGTAATAGGGCCGATAATACGGTCTCGGGTAATACGCGTACGGATAATAGTACCCGTAGGGATATCCGTAATAGCCCGGACCAAACCCAATACTGAAGTAAACTTGAGCATCAGAACGCGTGGTCCCTGCAAACATCAATCCCCCAGCCACGACTGCTATCAGCAGAAGTTTCTTCATGATTAACCTCCTGATGATTTAACAGAGGAATCGACGCGAAGTTTCATGGTTTGTCCGAAGCCCGTAACGCTTGGATAGCCTGTAATCGCAACAGTTTGACCGATTTGTTGGTACTCGACATCACGCAAGAATAACGCATCAGCAGTTTTTGCTGCTCCTTTTCCCGGAAACGCAACAACCGGTCCTCCGCTCAAGATTGGCCCTAAATAGATTTGCACTTTATCGATCAACCGCTCGTCGAGCGCCTCACCGAGAATTTCGCCGCCACCCTCGATCAACACGCTGGTGATGTCGCGTTTACCCAAATCCTTCAGCACCGATTGCAGAGATTTTCGCTTGTAGACCAAAGTTCGCGCAGCAAATCTGTCGGTTAAGACGTGAGCCTGTGGCGGCAGGTGGCCCGAGCGGGTCAGCACAACCCGCCACGGTTGCCGCGCGCGCCAGAGACCGCGGACCGTTAAACGCGGATTATCAGCTCGAATGGTTTCTGCTCCGACGAGCACTGCGTCGACGCAGGCGCGCAGCTGATTTGCGTTAAGCCGGGCATCTTGTCCGGTGATCCATCGGGACTCGCCAGGCGCGCGTGTTAGCCGTCCATCGAGAGACATGCCGCACTTTGCGATAACAAATGGTTGCCCCGTTACAATCCACTTGTTGAACGCTTCGTTAAGGCGGGTGCACTCTTCCGCTAAAACTCCATCCCGCACTCGAACCCCGGCTTTTCGCAATTCGACGATACCTCTGCCGGAATGTCGCGGATTCGGGTCTGTTGCGCCGATTACCATGTGGCTTACACCAGCCTCGATTATTGCAGCGGTGCACGGCGCAGTGCGCCCGGCAGTCGAACACGGCTCCAAGGTGATATAAAGCGTCGCACGCGCGGGAATCGGCGCGTCGAAATTGCGGAGACATTCAATTTCAGCGTGGGCGCCTCCCGCTTCTCGATGATGTCCTTTCGACATTATCCGATTACCAACGACCAACACGGCGCCAACTGCAGGATTCGGACTCGTGCGGCCGAGCGCCTTTTTCGCTTCTTCCAAGGCAGCGCGCATGAATTTTTCGTCTTGATCGGTCGTCATCATGCAGGCGAATCGACAACACGTGCCTGGAGGGATTCGAACCCCCAACCTTCTGATCCGAAGTCAGAAGCTCTATCCGGTTGAGCTACAGGCACTGGTTGGAACGTGAACTCTCTATTTCACACCAGTGCCGGCCCTCGTCAAAAACTCAGCGAGACACCACCGTAACCGGAAAAGCGCGGCGCAGGCTCGATTCCGTTGGCGAACACGCGATTATAATATTTCGCGTCGGTGAGATTGGAGATGCCACCAATCAACCGCAGATACTTGTTGATGTAGTACTCGCCCGAAAGATTGAAGAGACTATAGGCGGGAATATGCGCTTTCGGGATTGTCGCGCTCCCAATGTCCGTGTCCTGCCAGAATTGCTGTGACACGTAAATAGCGGTTAAAGCTATGTTGAAACAGTGGTCTCTTTGAAAAGAAATTCCGCCCTTTAGCAAAAAGTCTGGAGCGAATGCGGGTGTATTGCCGACCAGCGTATTGTTGGTGCCGGGTATTAGAAGACTGCTCTCGATATATTCCGCGTCGAGGAACTGAACATTGCTAAAAGCGATTAGCTTGAATGGACGATAATCTTCCGGCAACACACCGGGCACATGCGTAATCTTGTCCTTATCGACGACCGCTTTGGCTTGTTCGGGTTGCAGTTGGGGAATTGGCGGGTGTTGGAAGGGGGCCAGAAAATCGTAGTAGAGTTCGCCCTCCAAACCACGGTTACGTGTGCTGCCTGTATTCAGAATGATGAAATCAGTGTTACTAATATTTTGCGTCTCGGTTCTGTTATTGAATAACATCCAAAAGAGGCCGATGTCGTACCAAAATCCCTTGTAAGGCGTGCCGTGCACGCCTAACTCGAAGTCCAGCGAATTGAACGGGTCCGGTATCGATTCACCAAACGCAATTGTGCGGGTGGTTCCGGCAATATCGAAGAAGCGCGTCGGTCGCCAACCTGAAGAGGCGTTGAAATAAGTTTCGTTGTGATTGCCGAAATCGTTACCCATCCCAAATCCCCAAAGCGGTACCCAATGATCGGCGCTAATACTTGCGGGCCCAGTGGGAGGAACCGTCGACAGCCAGGGGGCGGCCGCAGAGTCGACTTCAACATCTTCATGGTCGAGGCGGAACGAGCCGACCATGTGAAATTTTCCGATGCGGACAAGATCCTCGATGAAGAATGCCTGATAGTTGGATGTCCTGGATTGATCGAGAGGTACAATGTCAGAAGTCGTGCCGCGTGGTGCGTACAGAAAATTCGAGCCACTCGTATCCTCGGTTAAGGTGTATCGCTGAAACGGTGCGTCGCCATGATAAACAACAGTTCCGAACGTTAGCGCGCTTCCTTTAAAAATACTGTCGTCACCCCATAACTTACGAAACCGTATGTCGGCGCCGCCATTATTGAATTCCTCGTAGCCGAAAATAGTGCTTGAAGGGAATGGATGGGGCGCTCCTGGATTGAGATTTGCCGCGGTTCGCGCGTCGATCTCCTGATGAGTGAACCAACCTTTGGCCAGCAAAAGCCAGCCTTGTCCAAAGTCACATTGGTAACTGAGAATGGTGGTGTACCGATCAACCCAATCTTCATTGTACGGTGTGTACGAAAAATTCGGGTCATTTACCCATTGTTTATACGTGATGCGTCCCGGATCACCACCGGCGAATCGGCTGGAATAGAAATCGAGTGATAGCAATTGGTGCTCGTCAGGCCTGTATCCCAGGTAGAGATCAGTCTGCCATATGTCGTATTGGCTGTTATCGCGTTGTCCGTCTGCTCGCTGGTATCCGGCATCAAAACGAAATTCCAGCGGACCCATTGCTTCCTGGATCACGTTAAAAGTGGAGTAATATCCGTAGCCGCCACCGATCTGTTCGGTAGAGAAATTCCATGGCGAACCCGGCTCGGGACGTTTGGTTATGAAGTTTACCACTGGCGCTGGCTCCGGCCCATAAAGCAAACTGTTACCGCCCCGAATGAATTGAATTTCTTTTATCTCTTGAGGAAACGGCAAATAGTAAAGGGTAGGGAAACCAATCCAGTCACTCATAAGGGGAAGCCCGTCCCGTAGCACCAGCGTGAATTCAGATTCCTGTGGATTGCCAAGTCCGCGGTAGTTGAAATTGAATTGTCCCGGCGTTTGTTGCTCGGTAATATTAAATCCTGGCGCCTTAACGAAGAGTTCCTGTTGATTGTCATCTTCGACTGGCGGCTGTTGGTCCAGTTTGATGACTGTTGCTTTTTTCGTGACTGTTATCTCAGTGCTCGATACTTCCGGCAGAATGTGCTGGCGCATCTCCCGGAAATTGTCGTGAGGCGTTGGAGTCGCAATTGCCTCACCCGTAACGACGACCCCGGATACGTCTGCAGTTTGAGCAGTGAGCGGTTGGCCAGACAAAAGAAGAACCAGCGTTGCAACGCCAACCAACCAACAACGGTTCGGAAGTCCATGTAAACGCGCTGAAAAGCGCCCTGCGAGATGAGGATGTTTTAACATTGCGCCCGGGAGATTACAGATTTGCAATCTTTCGACGCAAGAAAAAATTACAATTTTGTAAGGATTTTAAAGTCGATCCTTAAGGAATGCTTCCCGATTCGCGCGATGGAGTTTGGACTAACGACTTGGAGTTTTGCTCGAAGCGGGATTTTCGAAAAACCGGGTGGCCGACGGGACTCGAACCCGCAACAACCAGAACCACAATCTGGGGCTCTACCATTGAGCTACGGCCACCATGATTTCAGCGAAACAGAGTGTAAGATTCCCGTTCTTCTTTGCAAACAAAGGGCTCGACTTTTCCCGTCTCGTCCACTAATTGTCAGCGCCGGTGGACCAAAAAGCTCTCCCCAGGCGGTTTGTTTGGGCGCTGCAGCGCCTCAAAACACGACGCGGCGCCGTCTGGTTTGCCGCCGTATTTTTCTTCACTGCAATAATGCGCGCGGTCGCGCAACAAGACGATCCAAGCGAGATTTTTCTCAAAGCCTATCTCTCTGCGCAACAGGGTGAAAAGCTAGAGCATCAGGATCGATTCAAGACCGCTTTAGCCAAGTATCGTTTTGCCGGCAGCCTGATTGAGGAACTGCGCAAATCCTACACTCAATGGCAGCCGGCCGTTGTGGAATATCGCGGACGCAAAATCAGCGAAGCGATTTTGAGACTTCAGGAGCGAATTACAAGGCAAACCCAACTTAACGCGAGCGCAAGTCCATTGCCGGATATCGCGCCCGCAGCACCGGAGAGTGATGCCTGGTCTGAGCCTGGTCCAGAAGCACTGGCGCCTCAGCCCAACCGAATCGTGAGCGATCCGCCGCGGGATGTTCCAAAGACGGCCACAAAAAACTTGCGCGACAAAGTCGCTGAGTTGCAAGCAGCACTCGACAAGGCGCGCGGGGATTTGGAGACCGCACGAAAAGAAAAGGAAGTAGTAGACACGCGCTTAAAGGAGACAAATTCAAAACTTGAGCAGGCTCAGAACGAGCTCGATCAGGTCAAAAAATCTGAGGGGCAAACGCGTGATCAAATCGCTCAGCTCCAGGAATCCGCGAAGGCATCCCAGGGATCGGAAAGTACCGGTGGCAAAGAACAGCAGGAGTTACGCGCCGAAGTTGCACAATTGAAAGCAGCCGTTACCTCAGCCGATGAAGCCCGTCTGAGCGCGGAAAAACAAAAGGACGATACTCAGGCGAAGTTCGCCGAAGCAAACAATCATATTGTTACGCTCGAGCACGAACGCGATGACGCGCTTTCCCAATTAAAATCGGCAAAGGAATCAGAACAGCGTTTGGCGTCGCTCGTCGCCGAGAAGAATGATCTGCAACAAAAGCTCGCAACCGCGGAGCAAAAAGTCAGGACACTTAGCGAGGGCGATCCAAAGACCAGTGAGAAATTGGCAGAGCTCGAACGACAAACGACGCAGCTTCAACAGCAGCTTACTGAAACTGAGAATAGAAATCATTATCTGGCAGCCCGAGCGGCGGAGCTTGATGTTGAGCTGGAACACACAGGCACAGAACTTCAGGCCGCCAAGGTGGCTGGCGAAAATTCGTCCCAGCTTGTAAAAGAAAACGAACTGCTGCGAAACATCGTTGTTCGTGAACGCCAGGAAGAAACGCGGCGCGATGCGGCCAGGAAGCTGGTATTGGCCGAGTTGGACAGACTCAAAGTGCGATCGGATTTGCTGAACAAAGAAATCGCGTTCCTCGCGCAACCGGTCACGAAATTAACCACCGAAGAGCTCGCTCTGTTTCGGCAACCTGTGGTGGCAGTGTCGCGCGAGAAGCCAGGCGCTCTAAAAATGAATTTTGTTTTTGAAAAAAAATCGACCACAGCCGTCGAGAAATCGAACGCGAACACGAATGCAACAGGACTCGCTAACGCCTTACCGAACGAGATTCAGGCGGTCGCGGTTGCGGCTCGCAAGAACGTGGAGCAAGGGAAATATCGAACAGCTGAAAAACAATATCAGACGGTCCTGGCGAAATATCCCAAGAACCTCGACGCCTTGTCCAATCTTGGGGTGGTTTACTTTCGCACCGGCAAACTCCGATCCGCGGAATTAAAGCTGAAGGAAGCCGCGACCATCGCGCCGAATGATGATTTTGTGCTCACCACACTAGGGATCGTGCATTATCGCCAGTCGAGGTTCGATGAAGCGTTGAAGGAATTAAGAAAAGCAATCGAGATCAATCCAAACAGTGCGACCGCGCACAATTACCTCGGTATTACCGCCAGCCAAAAAGGACGACAACGCGAGGCAGAAAAGGAAATGCTTCAGGCGATCGCAAAAGATCCAAACTACGCCGATGCCCATTTTAATCTGGCGGTTATTCTGATCACGACGCAGCCGTCGTCGAGGGAACTCGCTCGAGAACATTACGCGCGTGCGACAGCGCTCGGCACTCAACCGAGTCCTTCTTTGGAAAGACTACTGCAGTAGTCGGAACTCATTTTCCGCCAGGTGCTGTCATGTTGAGGTTTCACAACACATTGGGCGTGATTTTTAGTGCGGGGGTGAACATCGCATGCTTGCGGCGGCAAGCCCGAATAAGCGGAACATGGACTTTCAGTCTGTGCGCTCAGCGGGTTTGCAACCCGCTGATTGGGAGGCAGCGGAGAACATCTTGTCTGGGCACGCAGGCCACAGGCCTATGTGCCACCACGCGCATCGACAAATGGTCAGAGATTCTTCTCTCGCGACTGCGGGATCAGAATCACAATTGCGGGAGGGATTTTGGTAGATCGGCAACCGCAACTTTTGAAAAGCTCGGCAAAAGTAGCCTTTGATTCGTCATCGAGTTGTTCGTGGTTTGCTCATTGCGCTTCTGATGGCGTTCGCCGGATGTGAATTTGTTGCCTGGATCGCGTTCGTCGATTGACGATTATTCTGTAGTCCCGACGTGACGGGATGACCGCCGAACCGCAAAATGCAACCATTTCTCACCGCGAACTGGCGTTATCTGGCGATGCTGAATTACTTCGTCGATCCTCGCCTGATCGCTCCGCTTGTTCCAGTCGGCACCGAAATCGATTTTGAAAACGGTGAGACGTTTCTCAGCGTCGTTGGGTTCCTGTTTCTCGACACACGTCTTCTTGGTGTTCCAATCCCGCTGCATCGCAATTTTGAAGAAGTGAATCTGCGTTTCTATGTCCGGAGAAAATCGGCGGACACATGGCGGCGCGGCGTGGTTTTTATCCGGGAACTTGTGCCGCGTCCTGCAATCGCTCTGGTGGCGCGGACGCTTTACGGAGAAAAATACATAGCAGTTCCGATGAAGCACGAGATCGAACACCTCGATGGCAATTTGAAGGTGGAATATTCTTGGCGACGCAGGCGCAAATGGGAATCACTCAAAATGACGGCGACCGGTGACGCACAATCTATTCCCGCAGGATCGCACGCTGAATTCATCACCGAACATTATTGGGGTTACACCGCTCTGCGCAGCAGTTGCAGCGAGTACCGCGTAGAACATCCTCCCTGGAAGGTTTGGGAGGCAACGGGATTCGAATTCAACGCAAACGTTGCGACTCTCTACGGCGAGCAATTCGCCGAAGTATTAAATCAGCGGCCGCGCTCCGCATTCATCGCCGAAGGTTCACCGATAACAGTTCACGAGCGCGACCTACTGTAGGGCGTCTGTATCAGACGGCACTCTTGAGAAATTGCGTCTCACAAAGACACCCTCGTCTATCGATTCACAACTCCAACGGGGTCCTACTGGTTGGTGTGTGTTTTCGATCGCGAACGTTACGTTTCCCCATGCATAATCCCGCTTCTGTTCGTTAG
>DATDFM010000075.1:0-24824 GCA_036522635.1 Candidatus Udaeobacter sp.
CAATCTTCTTTCCGTTTCGTGCAGATCGAGCGGGCTGGCCTTTTCGCCGAATGCTTCAGTGGGTGACACGCCGCCGGGCAACTTTGCCATTGCCACCCGACGCACAGCCATCGGTAGATCGCGCAACGTGATCTGTTTAGCCGTCGCCATGACGACGCCGTGCTCGATTGCTGTCCGCAGCTCGCGGATGTTGCCTGGCCAATTATAAGTAAGCAGCGCGTCCATCGCATCTGGAGCAAGTTCGAGCAGCGGTTTCTGGTTTTCCTTGCAGAAGTGACGCAGAAAACCGCGGACGAGAATCGGGATATCTTCTTTTCGCGCGCGCAACGGCGGCATCACAATGCGGACGACGTTCAGGCGAAAATAAAGGTCATCTCGGAATTTTCCTTCGCGCACGAGTTGTTCGAGATTCTTGTTTGTAGCCGCAATCAGACGCACATCAGCGTGTAACGTTTGATTGCCGCCGACGCGCTCGAACGAGCGTTGTTCGCTCATCACGCGAAGCAATTTCACCTGTGTGCTCGAATCGATCTCTGCGATTTCGTCCAGAAAAATCGTACCGCCATTGGCCTGCTCGAACCGGCCGATGCGCCGTTCGTGAGCGCCGGTGAACGCGCCCTTCTCATGCCCGAACAATTCGCTCTCGAGAAGTTGCGGCGACAGCGCGGCGCAATGCACAACCACAAATTTCGTTTTGTTACGGCGGCTTAAATTGTGAATGGCGTGCGCAGCAAGTTCTTTCCCCGTGCCACTTTCACCTTCGATCAACACATTCGCCGATGACGGAGCGACTTGTTTGATCGTTTCGAGCACTTCATGTAACGCAGGCGAATCGCCCCAGATGTTCTCGAGTCCGTAGCGTTCATCCACCTGTTCGCGCAGCGCGCGATTTTCCTGCTCGAGCTTCCGGCTTTGCACTGCGCGCGCGATCAGTAACTCGACTTTGTCGAGATTCAGCGGTTTGGTCACGAAATCATAGGCGCCGCGTTTCATCGCCTCCACGGCGAGATCAACCGAGCCGTACGCAGTCATCATGATGCAGATTGGCGGGCGGGACATTTTCAGCGCGCCATCGATTAGCGTCATTCCATCTTCGCTGCCCAGGCGGAGATCAGTAAGAATTACGTCGACGTGCTCGCGCTCAAGCACGTCCATCGCGCCGGCGATGTCGCCTGCCACGTAAACATCGTAATCATTCTCGAGCAGACGACGCAGGCCATCGCGCGTATGCTTCTCGTCGTCGACGATCAAGACAGTCGATTGTGGGCTCATGCTTCGCCAAGTTGAATCTTTAAAGCGTTAGATTGTTACAACGGGTTTCGATTGGTAACTTTTGTACCCTTTTTAACTTTTTTAACAAGTCGCGCAGGTTTTTTGCGCACCGCGAAAAGGCACGTATTTACCACTTTAAAGAAAGATAGCCAGACAGGGGAAATGATGTATCATCGCCCGATGCTTTGCCGAGTTCTCCCCAGCTTCGGATTGATCCTGCTCGTTTCCGGTTCTAACACATTTGCTGCTGATTTCTCCAGTTCCGTAAGTCCGAAAGAGGGCTGGAAACTGGCGGCTGATGCCAAAGATGTGATCATCTACAGCCGGCCGCACGCCGAGTCGAACCTGAAAGAGTTCAAGGCAATCGGCTTTATCGACGCCCCCAGTTCCGTCCTGCATGCAGTGATCGACGATTTCCAGAATTACCCGAAGTTCATGCCTTATACAGTAGAATGCCGTCTCATAAAAAGTGAAGGCGATAGCGTGATAGGTTACCAACGGGTCGCACCGAAGATTTGCGAGGATCGTGACTACACGTTGCGCGTCTCGAAAAAGTCATGGCCCGGGGCTAAGGGGCTCACGTATCTGAGTCAATGGCAGACAGCGAATGAGCTGGGTCCGCCGGAACGAAAAGGCATCGTCCGCCTGAAAGTCTGTAATGGCACATGGTTGCTGGAACCGGATGGGCCCACAAGAACGCGCGCCACGTATTCAATTTACTCTGAGACTGGTGGTTTCATACCGCCATTCATCGCCAATCACGCCAGCATAACGGGAATCAAGAAGTTGTACGCCGCTCTCCGGACGCAGGTAAAGCAACCACAGTACGCGGCGGCTGGTTCCGGTTCTGCGGCAGCCGCCAAGCCCTAGCGAAATTTTTTTTCGCGAGTAACACGTCCGAGTATTGTCTCTCTCCATGAGAGTCAATTTCTTCCTGCCTGTGATCGTAGCCGGCACTGCACTCGTATTGAGCGACGCCGCTTTGGGCGAGAGCGCGCCTGAAACTCCAAAGAAACCTGTTACCACCGAATACCACGGAGTAACCGTGGAAGATCCGTATCAATGGCTCGAAGCGGACGACAACTCGCAGGTGAAAGCGTGGTCGAACGCCGAAAATGAGCGGACGCGCAAATATCTCGATAGGTTGCCGGATCGGCCGGCGATTGAAAAACAGTTACAAGAGTGGTACGCGAAAATTTCGCCAAGCTATTCCTCGCTCGTCTCGCGCCCTGGAATTCTATTCGCGATGAAATTCCAACCGCCGAAACAACAACCGTTATTGGTGACGCTCGCGTCGGCAGACGATCTCAAGTCCGAAAAAGTAGTGCTCGATCCAAACGCACTCGATACCAAAGGAACAACTACTATCGACTGGTTTGTGCCCTCGGTGGACGGTAAATACCTCGCCATCTCAATTTCCAAAGGGGGCAGTGAAGACGGCACACTTCATTTTTATGAAAGCGCGACCGGCAAAGCGCTGCCGGACACCATTGCACATGTCCAGTATCCCACCGCAGGTGGCAGCGCAGCCTGGAACGCAGATGGCACCGGCATTTTTTACACCCGCTTTCCCCGGAAAGGCGAGCGGCCGGATGGTGATCTGAATTTTTATCAGCAGATTTACTTTCATAAGCTCGGGACGCCCGACACAGAGGACATTTACTCGATCGGCAAAGACTTCCCACGAATCGCCGAGATCAACCTCGCGGCATCACACGATGGCAAATACATTCTTGCGACTGTAGCGAACGGCGATGGCGGTGATTTCGCGCATTACCTGCTCGGACCGGATAAAACCTGGAAGCAGATCACGCAATTTAGCGATCAGATAAAGCTGGTTCGCCTCGGCCGCGATAACGCGCTCTATCTTCTTTCGCGTGCGGACGCACCGCGCGGCAAAATTCTGCGTCTGCCGCTCGATGCACCAGAATTGAAAAACGCGGCTGAAATCGTCGCGGCTGGTGAAGCGGTGATCGAGAAGATTGTGCCGAGCAAAGAGGCACTTTACGTGGGCGATTTGGTTGGCGGTCCTTCACAAATCCGGCGGTTCGATCTGAACGGCAAAAACCCAACGACGATTCCGATTCCACAAATCTCATCTGTGCAGCAGATGCTGGCGCTCGACGATCCCACAGGCACGGGACTCCTGTTCCGCGCCGTCAGTTACACCGAACCCTCGGCATGGTTCCACTGTGCAAATGAAAAAACAGAGCCGGTGAAGACTGCGCTGCGAGATACGTCGCCAGTCTCATTTGCTGACATCGAAGTGCACCGCGAGTTCGCCACTTCAAAAGACGGCACAAAAATCCCGCTCAACATTCTGTTTCGGAAAGGAACGCAGCGCGACGGCCAGAATCCGACCCTGCTTTATTCGTACGGTGGTTACGGTATCAGCATGTCGCCAAATTTCGATTTCACGCGGCGGCTCTGGTTCGATCGTGGTGGGGTTTATGTCGTCGCGAATATCCGGGGCGGCGGTGAGTTCGGCGAAGAATGGCATAAAGCCGGCAACCTCACAAAAAAGCAAAACGTCTTCGATGATTTCGCGGCTGCCGCCGAGTACCTGATCAAGGAGAATTACACGCGTCCGGGAAAGCTCGCGATCCAGGGCGGAAGCAACGGCGGTCTGTTAATGGGCGCAATGATCACACAGCATCCTGATTTGTTTCGGGCGGTCGTTTCATCGGTAGGCATTTATGACATGCTGCGAGTGGAACTGGCGCCAAACGGCGCATTCAACGTGACAGAGTTCGGCACAGTCAAGGATGCCGACCAATTCAAAGCGCTTTTTGCGTACTCTCCGTATCACCACGTAGTCGACGGAACGAAATATCCAGCTGTCCTAATGATGACCGGCGCTAACGATGGACGTGTCGCGCCGTATCACTCGCGCAAAATGACCGCGCGCCTGCTTGCGGCGAACAAATCCGGAAATCCCATTCTTTTACGAACCAGCTCCAGTGCCGGCCACGGCATCGGCACGGCGTTAAGCGAGCGCATCAAACAGTTGGCCGACATCTACGCGTTTCTGCTTGCGCAACTTGGCATGTCGAGCACGCCGCGTCATTAGTTAAGAATGTTACAAACGTTACAAGCGATCTTCATTGTAACAGTTGTAACAACGTGACCCGGCAACCTGGCAGCCTGCGAAGGAAACTGCTGATTCTTGTCGCAGCGATTGCGATTCTTTTTCTAATCGCAATCGCGGCTGGCCTGGCATTGTTCTTCACTCCGTTGCTCACCCATTATGTGGAAGGCGACGCTTTCCGTATCGCGATGGAGGAAGAAACGGCGAAAGGATTACACTTTCCTCAGGGCCATTACGCACCCATTCGACGTATCGGCGCGATAACTGCACAGAGTGAGAGTTTCGAAGCGGGTGACGGAAAGAAAGCGATGAAGTCGCTCGATGCCCACGGCATCACCGCCAAATTCAATCCCTGGGGAGTGTTTTTGCGGCAGTGGCGGTTCACCGATGTGCAGGTGCGATCTGGCGACGTCGAAATTCAAATCTACGAAGCAAATCCTGAAGCAGTACCGGCCAAACCTTGGTTCGCAATTTTTTTGCCAAATAGAGTTTACCTGGAGAAGATCGAATCGAAACAGGCCGATATTACCTGGCGCTTTCGTGGCGAACGAGCGGGCTTCTTCGGATCTCGATTGCTCATCACGCCGAACGGTCGCGACTTCGAGTACGTTGCGACAGGAGGCAAATTGAAAATGGCGATAGTTCCCGATCTCGATCTTCGTCGCACACATCTTCTGATCACCAAAACGCTTTTGACCCTTTACGATCTCGATCTCGCATCCGATTCACACAGCGACGAAAGCATTCGCGCTCAGGGGCACGCAGGGCTCGGCCAGGACAAAAGCATCGATGTAAAATCAAACTTCGATTCGGTGCCGATTCACCAATGGTTGCCGGCGGAATGGAAAGGCCGCCTCAAAGGCAACGCGTTCGGGGATGTTCACTGGACCGGAAAAGATCCAAAGCTGGAAAGTTCATCAGGAGAAGGTTCGTTGCGCCTTGATCACGGACGCATCGACGATGTTCCGCTTTTGAACAAGCTCGCCGAGCTTTCAAGAAAGAAGTCGTTTGAACGCCTGAACCTAAACGAATGTTCGATCGGTGTTACGTGGCGCTATCCGGAGGTCGATATCAGGGACATCACCATCGAGGAGAAGGGCAAATTCCGGATCGAGGGAGAGATTTCCGTCCAGCGTGGTCTGTTGCGGGGCACGATCAAACTTGGGCTTACCCGTGAATATCTGGATTGGCTGCCGAATCCTGAAGAGGTGTTTAATCGGCGCTCAAGCGGCTATCTGTGGACCAACGTGCATCTATCGGGAACGATTGATGAACCAAGGCAGGATCTCAGCCAGCGCATCATCGACCTTTTCAAAGAATCGCCTGGCGCGTATCTCGGCCTGCTGTTTCGCCAGTTCGGCGATTGGCTCAAGAAAACCTTTGGCGGCGATTAGCCGGACGTCATACAAATTGAAGCTGTAACTTGAAGGACGTGATCCTTTTCAGCGCAGGATCGGACTGATCTTTTATTAACATCTCTCTTCAGCGAGATGGCTTTTGCGGCAATTAAGGCGAAACCGCTTCAGCGGTTTACCCGAGCCAGGGATAGAAACTGCCAAAGCGGTTGCCTGATCGCGGAATTCTCAATTACCCCGCTAAAGCAGAGTGTTGATGACATGTCGTCTCGCCGAGATCGCGACAATCGCGATCACTGATTCTTGATCTCCGACCTCCGCTCTCTGGCTTCTCCTGCTTCCAACATGCGAATGCGTTTGTCGATGAATGGCAAACGAATGGTCAGAGCAAGACCGTTGCCCTGACTACTCTCGATGGAGAGCTCGCCGCCGTGCTCGCGCACGATGCGACGCACAATCAACAATCCAAGCCCGCTGCCGGATGCCTTGGTTGTGAAATAAGGCTCAAATACGCGGCTCAAATTTTCAGCCGACATACCGCCACCACTATCTTCAAATCGGACGAGGACATGCGTATCGGCGAGATCGGTCCGAACCCGCAAAGTACCGTGGCGATGCATCGCTTCGACACTGTTTTTGATGACATTGTAAAACGCCTGCTTCATCTGATCGCGATCAAGGTGAAGCAACGGCAGGTCCGAGCGCAACTCTTGTTCAACGACGATCTCGCGGTCTTGAAGCTCAGGCGTGAAAAAGCGAACCGCTTCTTCAACAATCGTGTTCACATTTTCTGGCCGTAGTTGCGGCCGTGACGGCCGCACCGCCTTCAGAAATTGTGTGACGATGGAATCCAGTCTGTTGACTTCTGAACGCGCGACATCAATCGATTGTTGAAGCTCGTTCTTCTCCCCGTCCTGGAGCTTCTGCACGCTTCGCTCCATTAGTTGTAAGTGAATATGAAGCGAGTTGAGCGGATTTCCGATCTCGTGGGCAACGCCCGCCGCCAGCAGCCTCAACGCATTCAAACGCTCCGATTCAATTGTTTGCTGCGCAGTGCGACGACTCTCCGTAGTGTCGCGAAGGATCATCACATGCCCAACCTCTTCCGGTGGACCCGCCGGCGTTGACCGCGGTCCACTTGCGTAAGCGATTGTTACACCGCGCGCGGTGGAGTCGGCGCTTCCGGCTAAAGTCGGTTCACGCTGTTCAATTAGTAAAGGCACCACATAAAAATTAATGAAGCGATTTTGCGGATAGAAGATCTCGACGTCATGACTGACTGGTCCGCCGCTTTGAGTGAGCGATTTCCAATCGAGGCCGCCGATTCGTTCGTCCAGCCGTTTACCGACTGCTTCACCTGCTTCCAAACCAAACAAAATGCAGGCCGCATCATTCAGATAAGTAATTCGGCCTTTCGAGTCGGTCACAACGATGCCTTCCTGAATGGCGTTGAAAACGGTTTCCAGGAACCCTTTCTCCTGCGCCAGGCGCAGAAAATAATTCTGCACATCTTCCGGCCCGATGCGGCCGAGGCGCTCGATGAGTTTTTCTAAAAACCCAGCTTTCATGACTCACGTCAGCGTGAAACAGTTACAACGTTACAGGAGTTACAAAGAGAGAGACATGATTGTGGTGACCAGTGCAAGTTCGATCACGAGCACGAATTATGTAACCCTTACGCCCTAACGACTCAACATTTCAACTTCTTCGTGTCGAGCCGGCACCTCGATTGTCAGCATTTCGACACGCAAGTAATTCAACACCACCGGCGCGAGGATTAAGCCCGGAATGCCCATGAGTCGTTCGCCAAGGATTAATGCGATTAACGTGAGCCAAACCGGATTCCGGATCCGGTCGCCTATGATTTTGCTGTTCAGTAAATACTCGAGCTTGTGAATGACGATCAGAAACACGAGCGCGGAAATCGCCATCTTGAGCGACACCGTCAATGCCACAAAGACAATAATTGTGTTACTGACAAGATTTCCGACGATCGGTACGAGCCCGCAAAAAAATGTAACCCCAATGAGCAACGGCGCGTGCGGCATCCCAGCCACCATGAGAAAAATCGCGGTCAGAGCGGTGTTGATGAGAGAAATGGTAATCTGCGCTCCCATCACGGTGGCAAAGCTTCGGTAAAAATCGCGAAACCGTCTTGAGACTTGCTCACAGCAGATGGAGTAAAGATTGTTTTTCAACCGATGGGTACTGCGGTACGGATCGAGCCCGGTGAAAAAGAGGCTCGCCGCGGCAACGATTCCGAGAATGCTGAAAACTACGTTGGTAGTCGTCGCTTTGGCTACGTTTGCGATATTGCGAAGATAATTTGCTTCCTCCCCGAGCGCTCCGACGACCACCTGCCTCAGACTTTCGAAGTCACTAAATGGTAAGTCTATTTGCCTCTTCTGCGCCCAGGCGCTGGCTGACGGTATGGAAGTGTCCGCCACATCTGGCAGCGCCAAAATGGCAGCACGGGTAAAGTAAACTCCGGCGGCCGTGAGCCCGACCACAACGATGATAAACAACGCCAGCGCCAGCCATTTTCTTCTGGTGAAAAAATAGAGCTGTCGCAATGCAAAATACGAAAACAAGAGTACCAACAGAGGCGCGCCAAGATGCAAAAACTTAGCCAGGATGATCGTTGCAGCCAGCACGGCGTAGGAAACTCGCGTGGGGGTAATCATGATCCACTCACTCCTTTTTAACTCCATCCCTGCCGGACATTGTCAACTAAGCTTGTTCGCCAATGTAGAGTGCACGGGCCTGCGCGCGCGGCACTCACCCCACATGAAAATCGAAGATTGCAGAGCAGTTCGTCGGCTGCCGATGTCGCGCGGCAACTCGTGCTCAAATTTTGGCGAGCGGGACATGTTCGTGTCCGCCACAGCGCGGATTCACGGTGGCGAACTTTCAAAGCGGCGATCACGCAACTGCCGGACCGCGCTCCAAAGTTACAAAGGCTGACCTGTTTCTTCTTCGGCCCGGTCTTTTAGTGCCGCCTTGCGCGAAAGTTTTACGCGCCCTTTGTCGTCGATGCCGATGCATTTGACCCAAATCATGTCGCCAACCTTGACCACGTCTTCGGTCCGCTTCACTCGAAAATCTGCCAGCTCGGAAATATGCACCAAGCCGTCTTTGCCTGGGAAAACTTCAACAAACGCGCCGAACTCTTTCGTCGTGACAACGCGTCCCTGATACGTTTGTCCGATTTCGATTTCACGGGTCATCCCGCCAATGATTTCCTTCGCGCGCGCCATGCTCTCGCCCGTTGTCGCGTAGATATGCACTGAACCGTCGTCCTCGATGTTAATCTCGGCGCCGGTTTCGGCGACGATGCCCTTAATCGTTTTGCCGCCCGGCCCGATGAGCGCGCCGATCTTCTCCGGATTGATCTTGATGGTTTCGATTCGCGGCGCGTACTTGGACAACTCCGTCCGCGGTTTGTCCATCGTAGCACGCATGATCTCAAGGATCTTTATGCGTGCTTCTTTCGCGCGTTGGATCGCCTCAGCCATGATGTTGTGATTTATACCCGGGAGTTTCAGGTCGAGCTGAAAACCGGTCACACCTGTGTCTGTCCCGCAAAGCTTGAAATCCATATCGCCGTAATGATCTTCGGACCCAATGATGTCGGTGAGCAATTCATAGCGTTTCCATTGCCCATCATCGCCAGCCTCGGTTACAAGACCGACCGAGATCCCGGCAACCATGTCCTTCATCGGCACACCTGCATCCATCAACGCGAGCATTCCACCACACACACTCGCCATGGATGTAGAGCCGTTGGATTCCATGATCTCGCTGGAAACGCGAATAGCATAACGGAATTCGTTTTCGCTAGGCACAACCGGCTCGAGCGAGCGTTCCGCGAGCGCGCCGTGGCCAATCTCGCGCCGCCCCGGGCCGCCTGTCCGGCCTGTTTCGCCTACGCTAAACGGCGGAAAATTGTAATGCAGAATGAAGCGCTTTGATTGTTCGCCTCCACCGTAGGCATCGATCATTTGGGCTTCCTCAATGGGCGCCAGCGTTACGAGCGCGAGTGCCTGGGTTTCGCCACGCTGAAAAATCGCCGAACCATGTGCTCGCGGCAGTACGCCTACTTCGCAGCTGATCTGCCGCAAGTCGGAGTAGCCACGGCCATCCACACGCTTCTGTTTCTCCAGAATGCTCGCTCGGAACGTTTTCTTCTCCACCGAATCGAATGCCTGGTTGATGGCAAAAGAGTCTGTGTCAGGAAATTTTTCCACAATCGCGGTTTTTACCTCCTCACGGAGAGCGTCGATTGCTTTAGCACGCGCACTTTTACCTTCCGTGCGCAGCGCCTGTTCGATGCGATCTCCAACAACCTGCCGAACGATGTCGACGAGCTCCTGTTTAACGGGAAGCAATTGCACGTCGCGCTTTGGTTTACCGACGATCGAGGACAACTCTTTTTGGGCCCGAATCATCTCGCGCGCATGCTGGTGCGCGAACTCGAGTGCCTTTGTAAATTCAGCTTCCGGCATCTCGTTTGCCGAGCCTTCAATCATGATCACGTCGTTTTCCGTGCCGACATAAATCAGGTCGAGGTCGCTTTGGGCGCGCTCGTCGTGTGTGGGGTTGGCAACGAACTCCCCATTGACACGACCAACGCGAACCGCGCCGATCGGGCCTGCAAACGGGATGTCCGAAACGCACAGCGCTGCGGATGCGCCATTAATTGCAAGAATATCGGGATCGTTCTGTCCATCGGCGCTGAGCAGGATCGAAATGATCTGCGTGTCATAAAAGTATCCCTTCGGAAAGAGCGGTCGCAAAGGGCGATCGATCATTCGCGAAGTGAGTGTTTCCTTCTCTGCAGGACGACCTTCGCGTTTGAAATAGCCGCCCGGGAATTTTCCGGCCGCAGCCGCTTTCTCGCGGTAATCAACTGTAAGCGGAAAGAAATCCTGACCTTCTTTGATTGTTGTGGCCGAAACCGCGCTGACAAGCACGGTGGTGTCGGCACATGTAACGATGACTGCGCCATCGGCGAGCCTGGCAATTTTGCCGGTTTCGATAAATATCTCATTGCCGCCGATTTTGGCGGTGACCTTTTGTTGCATAGTTGTTTTCCTGGATTCGCGGATCCAGGCGGTCACCCCGACTGTAGGTTTTAAACCCGCTATCCGGCAGCTGCCGGACCGAAACTAAAACCTAAAATCCAAGGTGATTGTTACGCCTGGACTGCTGGTTATCTCTTCAGTTGTGGCTTCGAGCAGTTCAAATATCTGGATCTGAACTATCGAATCAGCCCTTCGGTTACTTCCGAAGGTTCAGCTTCTCGATCAAATGCTTGTAACGATCAGCCTTCGTTTTGCTCAAGTAATCGAGCAGACTCCGCCGTTGCGCGACCATCTTGAGTAAGCCCCGCCGCGACGAATGATCTTTTCGGTTAATCTTAAGGTGCTCAGTCAAATGCTCGATCCGGCGGGTGAGAAGTGCGACTTGCACATCTGCGCTGCCGGTATCTTTGTCATGCAACTGGAACTCCTTGAGATCCGACGTTTGGTTGCTGTCAGCCATAACGAAGCGCCTACTGTAGACGAGGAATCGATTTTCGCAACCGCACAACCTAAGCGGGACGGCTCTCCCGTTTGCCGTCGTACCAAAGGCTAAGCTTTTCACGCGAACGGACTCCCCGCGGACCACGGAAGATCACGCCAAAGAATTCGCGCAGAAAATCTTTCGCGGGATGCATGCGCAATTTGCGAGCTGAGGTTACAACCGGTTCCCGCAGCACTTTAAAACCACCAAGCTTCTTCAGTTCGAGCGAAAAGTAGACTTCTTCACCGGCAAAGTATTGCTCATCGAATCCGCCGACGAGATTGAAGTTGTGCCGCGTAGTGAAAAGAAATGCACCGGCGCCAAGGTTCAAGCCGAAATAAATCAACGAAAACCCGCGCAATAGCAGGCGTCCCCAAAACGGGACAAATCCATCCATTGCCACTCGCGCGCCGCCGCCGGCGTAGCCATTCTCCAAAGCGGCAATCCCTCCAGTCACGTGCGCTCGATTGATGCGCGTGTCGGCATCAACGAAAAACAAGTACTCGCCCCGCGCTGCACGCGCCCCTGCGTTCCGGGAAGCAGCGATTTGGCGGCGATTAATTGGAATCACTTTCGCGCCGGCATCCGCGGCGATTTTCGGCGTTGCGTCCGTCGAAGCGTCATCAACGACGATGATTTCGTACGGCTGTGTCGCGCCAGATGCAGCCTCCCGAATAGCAGCCAAAGTATCCGAAAGTTCGTGCTCTTCGTTGTAGGCGGGAACGATAAATGAAGTCATTGGTTTGCTGAGGCGAGCCATATCGTCTGTAAATAACAGACACGCAAGTTGCCGGCGCGCACGCGCTACTTTGTGCGAGCGTACACCAGGGTATCGAGAAGTTTCCCGTCTTTGACAACGTGATTCTTGAGACGTCCTTCAAAGCTGAAGCCGGCTTTTTCCAGGACACGTGCGGATGCCGCATTGCTCGAAAACACTTCGGCAGAAATTCGGCGGAACGGAAAATCGTCGAAACACAAATCGGTGACCGCCCTCACCGTTTCAGTCATGATCCCGCGTCCCCAGAACTCTTCACCCAGCCAGTAACCCACTGTCGCTGAAAGCCGATGCACGTCCTGACCCGGGTGAACACCGATCCCACCCACGGCCGCGCCCTCAACGTCGACGCAAAATTTCAATTCTGGCTGTTCTCTTATGGCTCGTTCCAAAAATTCGTGCGCGTCTTGGATCCGGTATGGGTGCGGAAAAAGGTCGCGTACCCCCAGCCAGATTTTGCGATTGTTCGCGTGTCTGGCTATCGATTCGGCATCATCCAGCCGCCATGGGCGAATGGTGCATCGCTCAAGCGTCAATCTCACGCGTAAAACCTAATCACATCTTTCGTGCATTTTTTTATGGCATCGTCTTCGAAGAAGCCGATCCACCAGCTGGAACGCGTTGGCTACAGCAAACCTTCCATTTCGAAAGCGTGGATTTAGGTCGCGAACTCAATACCAGCTTTTTGCACTTCACGGTAAGGCAAGAGCCACACGAGTGATTCGTCGTGAAGATCGACCACTTGAATGCGATTTCCCCACGGATCGCGAAAGTCGCAGCGAAACGGCGGCTGCAATTTGAGTTTGTACTTCTCGGTAAGTTTCTTTTTCACTTCTTCGATCTGCGTCTCGTCGCGAACCATGATCCCGAAATGTCGCATATTTGCTCGCTGAACTTCGTCGACTTCGAAAATCGCGAGGAACTGATGGTCGCCCAGTTTGAAGAAGGCGTCGCCCTCCCCGCCACTCATCTGTTCGAGATTGAACACGTCCTTGTAAAAAGCTACTGCCTTCGCAACATCATCCACTTCGATCGCAACATGGTTGCATCCATAAACTTGCACGCTCATATATCAGCATAACTCAAACGAAGCGGTGCGCGGGACTTTTTCTGTCCATCTACAAAGGATCTCGCACGGTCATTATGAGCGAAGCGAAGCTGCAACGCAGTGGACGAAGTCCGCGAGGCCAGGCTTTCAATCTCGGATCCTCCTGCATTTCATCGCCGTAACAAAGATTTGAGATATTTCGCTTCGCTCAATATGACACCCTTTGGTCATGAAATGAGTGGCGATGCCTTTCGAGAAGCGAAGGCACGTTTATCTCCGTCGCGATTTGAAGATCAGCGTTAGAGAGCTTTGGCCACGGCTGACCCAAGCGCCTATTCGTTTTTTAATCGCGAACTGTTTGCATGCCTTGCCGAGCGATCCGGTCAATCAACTGCGGATATGACAGGCCTGCTTTGCCGGCTGCCATCGCGAAGTCTTCGTCGTCGGCAAGAATGGGATTGGGGTTCGCCTCGATGAAATAAAGTCTGTTCTCGGATGTGAGGCGTAGATCGATTCGGGCATACCCGTCGATTGTCAGTAACCGGTAAATCTCTTTACATTTTTCCTGGATATTTTTAACGACCGTCGGATCGAGATCTCCGGCGAACTGGTTCTCCAAGCCCCAGCGTTTGCGATACTCTTCGTCCCATTTCGCTTTGTAGGTGGCCATCTTCGGTCCATCCGGTGGCACTTCGCGGAAGACCATTTCACGAATCGGAAAAACTGATAATCGCACATTGCCCATCAGACTTACGTAAAGCTCCCGGCCGTCGATATATTCCTCGGCGATTGCATCGCTATTGTACTTCTCGTGAATGAAAGTCACGCGTTCGCGAAACTGCTCGTCATTTCCAACGAACGACGCCTGCGAAATCCCGTAAGATGCTTCTTCTTTCACCGGTTTAACCACGAGCGGAAATTTTGCCTGCTTCGGGCTGGCAATCCGCTGGCCACGCGGAATGACCACGAAATTCGGCACATGAATGCCGTGATAATGCAGAATTTTTTTTGAAATGCCTTTGTGTTTGCAAAGCGTCAGGCCCGTCGACCCGCAGCCGGTGAACGGCAGGCCTTGCATTTCGAAAAATGAAACAATGTTCTGATCGAATTCAGACTTGTTCCTGAATTGTTCGACCAAATTGAAAAGGACATCGGGCGCGAACGTCTCGAGTTTTTGCCGCAGCAGATCGACATCGTCATAGATGGCGAGGTGCTCGGCCGTGTGCCCCAACGCGCCGAGCGCCTTCATGACGTCTGCCTCGGTTTTCCACTCTTTCGTCTTCAGTTCGTCGCTGAAATCCTGGTCAACACTGGTGGGACTTGTACCATCAAACAGAACGAGAACTTTGATCTTCTTTTTCACGATTTCGCTGTTTCTGTCAGTCCAACCGAAGTGGAGGATCTCTAGCTATTTCCGGGCAGACGGACCTATGAACGGATTCCAGAGATGTCTCGACTTCGCTCGACATGACAAGCATGAATGTTATTTGGTGCGCTTAAATTTGCCGGTGAAAAGATAGTTCATCACTAGTGTCGTGATAAAAGCGGTCACGCGAAAATCCTGCTGCGGATCGTCATTCAGCACGTACAATCCAAGCTCATCACATCGATGGGTCAGTCTGGCGAGTAGTTGGTTCACGGGAAATTTTTTTTCGTTCGTCCATTGGCAAACGGCATTCAGTAACCGCCGCCGTCGCCGGCGCAGATAGGCGCTCGCGTTGATGCCGGCCGACGCGCTAAATAGCTGGCGTAGATCGGCGTCGTAAAAATCTGGATAGGCTTCTTCGTTGAGCTTGCGTTTGCGTGCGTAGTACGTCTTGAGCTTGATGTTGAGACAGTCGTACTCGGCGACGCGATATTCCGGCGTGTGCACGGGCGGCTGCCCTGCCAACGAACGCATCAGCTCGTCGATGTATTCCATTTTTCGGAGTGCCGGCCAGCCAGCGTAGTTCTTGCGCCAATCGAACTGTGGCGTCAACCACACCGCAAACGTTTCGGCGAAATCCTCGTCCGGATGACTCTGGGCATACCAATCTTCGAGGTGAACGACGTAACTGCGGCTGAATGGGCGCGGCCGGTAAGTATCCGGCGTTTCCTCCAACGATGTTTGCCCGAAACATTGCTTCCATTTTTTCCGGCGCGTCAATTGATAAGCGTACATGTACGCGTGGCCCGCTTCATGTCGCATTAACTTCATGAACCAATCCGGAGTGCCCCCTTCGACTTCGAGCATCATCGTGCGCTCGAGCGCGCGCAGCCGATCGTGGACCAGAAAGAACGGAATGAAGATCGCAGGGATACCGACGGGCACAAACCACTCATCCCCAACATGGCAGGGTGGATGAAAGACCAGGCCTTTCGCCGAAAGCTCCTCATGGAGTTGCCGAATCATCGGCTCCAACGCGGTGCCTTCGAGGCGAAGCCCGAGGGATGAGATGCGGCGCTCGAGAAGCTCTGCATCACTCAACGACGCCCAGTCGGCACCTTCCATTTGGCGCATGCTATCACCCAGAAAACCGGTGTCACGCCCCTTGCGGGAAGAACGAAGAAGAATCACTACTTGGGTGTCTTTAAGGCTGATCTCCGTTCCAAATGTTCAGGAGTTTTTATCGAAAGGCCTCGGAAGAGGCGCCGGTGTCCTGCTCGATCCGGATCTGAAAAAGCCGTCTGAGCGGGCTCGATTGCGCATCGGTGCGAGAAAATATTCACAATCGTTTCCCGTACTCGCAGAGGGACTTACAGCTAAAATCGGTTCGGCGGTGATGGACAGAAACCAAAACACCTGTACATGAGGGGGGATGAAATTGATCAACGCGCCGATCCGCGCTGTCCGCAGGGGCGGGCGGCGGGCATAGAGGCTCGTTAGATTTCGCCAAGTTGGAGCCCGCAATTTGCGGCACCCCAGTGGTCGAATCTTACCACGCGGTTTTTTGCGTCGGTATCCTGAACTCCACCTCATCAATCACATTTAACAACCTGGAAATTTATGAAACCAATACTTCAAATTAGTCACAAGGGGCACGGCTCACGTCGCGGTAACCGCGAACGGCATAGTCACCAGAGTTTTCCGTTAACCGATTACAACTATCATTCGACAGCGGAAGCAGAAGCGATGTCGACCACTGCCCGGCCGACCATTAAGTCGCCAGCCTTCCACAAATTGAGCAGTGAATTCTTTGGTGCGGAAACAAGCCGGGATTATGTTGCCGAGCTGTCGTTCTTTATTCTGATCACGTGCCTCGCCGCGTGGCCAGTCATTTCGATGCTCATCGCAGTGGTCCGCATGATCAGAAATTACTAATGGCGGAAAAAACCGCGACTACTACAGCGGAGCGATTGTCGGAGATTAACCATTGCCCCGTGCACGACGCCGCGAATAGTTTGGCGTGAGTAAGTGAGCAGTTATGGGAGCCAGAACAAAGCTCTTGCAAATCGTCATCTGGTTGGCGCTGACAGTGGCCGATTTCCATGTGCTCGCCGCAAAAGAGCCGCTTTATGACGGTCTCGGCTCCTATTCGCGCAAGATCACGACCAAATCGGCCGAAGCACAACGCTACTTCGATCAGGGTCTCGGTTTTCTGCAAGGATTCAATCACCGCGCGGCGATCCGCGCGTTTCAGCAGGCCGCCGAATTCGATCCGGAATGCGCGATGGCACATTGGGGCGTCGCGCTCGCGTGCGGTCCGCACATTAATGCCATGGCCGTTCCGCCGCCGTCGGCCGAGCTCGCTTGGAAGGAACTAGCGCTGGCTCAAAAGAATGCCGGAAAAGCCGGGCCAATTGAGCAGGCGCTGATCAATGCCCTCGCAAAACGATACGCTAATCCGCAGCCGGAAGATCGTAGCGGGCTTGATCGCGCTTATGCCGACGCCATGCGCGAGGTTTGGAAAAAGTATTCTGACGATCCAGATGTTGGCGCCTTTTTTGCCGAAGCCATGATGAATTTGCGACCGTGGGATCAATGGACGTCAGACGGCAAGCCGCAGCCGGGCACCGATGAGATTATTGCTACTCTGAACGCGGTATTAGAATTCTTTCCGGACCATCCACTCGCAAATCATCTTTACATTCATGCGGTGGAAGCATCGCCGAATCCGGAGCGAGCGATAACTGCCGCGGATCGGCTCCGCAACCTACAGCCGGGCCTTGCGCACAACGTGCATATGCCATCGCATATCGATATTCGCACCGGCCAGTGGCTTAAGGCTGTTGATACGAACGTAAAGGCAGTGGAGGCGGATGAGCACTATCGCAAGGTCTTCGGACCTCCCGAAGGTTTCCTAAACGTCTATATTGCGCATAACCGGCACATGCTGGCCTACGCTGCGATGATGACGGGACAGCGCGATCTCGCGATAAGGCATATCCGCGCCATGGTCGGGGAGATGCCGCTGGATTTTCTAAAGGAAAATGCACTGCAAGCGGAAGGAAACGTGGCTTTGCCATTGGAAGTAATGCTCCGCTTTGGCATGTGGGACGAGGTCCTGGCCGAGCCCGAAAAATACACGGATACAATGTGGTTCACCCGCGCCTTTCATCACGCTGCTCGCGCGATTGCGTACGCCGCCAAAGGTGACGCAGCCAAAGCGCGAAATGCCCAAAGTGTTTTTCTCGAACGCGCCAAGCTCGTGCCAAAGGAAGATTTTATGAGCAACAACAGTTGCGAAGCCCTTCTGTCCATCGCCATTCCGATGGTTGAAGGAGAAATTCTTATCGCGGAAGGAAAGGTGGATCGCGGCATTGAGCAATTGCGCGCCGCAATGCAAAAGGAAGACGCCCTTAAATATGATGAGCCGCCCGGATGGATGGTTCCATTACGCCACTCACTCGGAGCGGTGTTGATGAAGCAAAAACGTTTTGCCGAGGCCGAGCGGATCTATCGCGAGGACCTGGCGCGTTTACCCGAAAACGGATGGTCTTTACTGGGACTCGCAGAGAGTTTGAGGAAACAGAAGAAAAACGCAGAAGAAGTTGCTCAAACGCAGATGAAGTTCAAAAAGGTCTGGTCAAAAGCGGATCTCACTATTACCACTTCCTGTCTTTGTCAGCCGCAGGCGTGATTTTGCTGCAGAAGATCCACCTCTGTTGAGCTGACGTTTTTTCCGGCCGAAGGGAGAACCTACAGTTTTGCGTAAACGCCCATCAACGGGCGACGCGACGGGGTCGGCGAACGAAAGTCACTGACAAAACCATCCTTGGTCCGGATTTCAACATGCCCTACGCTTCGCGCGGTGCCATACACGAGCACTGAGCCTACAGGTGCGGCAAATGGATCCGTTATCGACAGTCTCTTGAATCCGTAGTTGTTGACCAGTTCCGACGCAGCATCTCTGGCTAGCTCTGTTTTCGGCCGAGAGTCAATCACACCGGATGCGAGCAACGCATCTTTAACATAATGCCAGCATCTTGAACGTGAATGCGCATGGGCGCGCTCCTGCGCTAGCGACGCTGCTTGCAGTAATCTCGTGTCGATCCGCCGGTCGACTTTGGCATACGGATAGACAATCCTCTTCGGATAATAGTCGGTAATTACCGGCACCGACTCCTTTTTACCCTGCGGAGACTTGAAACTGAAACGGCTGCCGTGCTGCTGTACCGTTTGATTTACCATTGGCTGCTCCATCGGGCGCACAGGATCCATTGTAAAAGTCGCTCGCGAGGCCACTTTCTCGGCCGTTCGCGTCGATTTTTGCGCAGCCATATGCACTGGTTTCTCAGCCTTTGTGTGCGCCGATTGTGTCAGGAGTTTTCTTGTCTTCTTGGAAATGGCCGGCTCTGTCTTTGCCGTGATCACCTGGACTGAATCGTTTGTGACCTCGTTGCTTCGACTATCTCCTCCCAATGAGGATGGCGCCAGGCCCTGGGCACGAGCGCCCGCGCCGAACGTCACGACAATAAATGCAGCCGCTAGTGCTAAGAAGATTCGTAGTCTCCGCACGAGCGCGAGGTATGCCGGAAATCACAAATCATGGCAAGCTTTTTTTTCCACAAAAAGCACTGCCAGCCGGTGGTTTACCGGCAGTAACGGGGCCGATCTTAGCTAGTTTTATATACGAATGGCACCCTCCCAGCCGTCTAGTCGCCCGACGGATACTCGGGCCCAAATCCGGGTGGAGGACCGAACATTTGACCGCGGTCGATATAAACCCGGTTACGGCGACGGGGAATGGATTCGTCTTCGTCCGGCGCCACGATTGCAGTGCGCCCGGACGGCAAACGCAGGATTAATCTTCCGTCGGAAGTAATGCCGGTGACGCGACTTCGGAACGAACGAGTGCGACCCTGCGAAGAGTATGCGGCAGAACTCCTGCTGACGCGTGCCTTTTTGGATTTCGAGGCGACAGATTTCTCTGTGCTTGGGGAACTCAACTTGCCGCCGCTAGTTGCTGGCGGTTCACTGTTCGCCTGACCTGATGAGTTTGCGTTGATATCACCAGAAGCAGAACCGTCGGGGGTCGCTGCCGTAGTGTTTTCGGCTGGATTGCTGGACGCAGCGGATTGCGGTTGGGCGTTCGCTATTTGAGCCTGCTGAACATCTGCTGGCGAAACATGAAAGGGATTAGGAGTCATCGCGTTTGCCGGAGCGGGAGTTTCAGGCAGCGCAGCTGGATTCACGGCTTGAGATGGAACAACTGCGGGAGGCGATGCTGAACCGGTCTGCGGGATTTGAGCCGTTGAATGAGACTGGATTGACGTTGGTGAAGAATCAGGCACGCCAACCAAAACGCCAATTTGCTTTGGCTTTTGGAAGTCGCGAACCAACTTGCCTAGTGTGTCAGGGAAGACGATGGGCGCGATTGCCGCTGCCAACAACAGCAGCACGCCAACCACTATCGCGGTGCGCAGCAACAGTCGCGGCCGCGCTTGTCTCGGCGGAGGAACGCTCGTCCTCAACGGCAGACCGTAGCGATCTGACAGTGCACGGCGGCGTTCAATTTTGCCAAGCGCTTCGCGAATCATTTCAGTCGCGACCAGCAAATCTTTTGGACGCTGATCGGGATTGCGGTGCAATAACTTGCCTAACAAGACTCGCAATGGTTTTGGAAAACCCGAAAACTTCGGCCCGCGTTGGAGCGCCTCGCCCGAGAGCGCAACGCCACTGAGTAAAAAATAAAGCGTCACACCAAGGGAATAGATTTCCGAGCGGATGTCTGTGGTCGGCAGGCTAAATTGTTCGTTAGGCGCAATCTTTTCGGCGGCGGCTTTGTCAGGCGCAGTTGAATCAATTGGCTGCGCCTCGGGCGGCGCCTTTAGGTCCGGTAAGCCGAAATTGGTCACCTTCACCAACGGCCAAGTGCCTTCGGCGGTCTGGCCAGGCACGAGCATGACGTCCGACGGCTGAATAGGCGGATAGGGGACTTTGTGAAAACCTGCTGATGACAACACGCTTACGATCTGTTCGCCGACACGTAATGCTGCGTCAGCGGGCATCGGCCCATGGCTCCGTACCCAAGACGCGAGTGTCTCGCCGGCAAGCCGCTCGCACACGTACACGTAATGGTCGTCTTCGCGTCCAAAATCGAAGACTTTGGCGATGTTCACGTGGTGCAGCTTCTGAGCCGACGATGCATGCTCCTCAAAAAACTCACGCTCCGCCGGATCGCCGTTCTGTACTGGAATCAGTGTCACGGAGACCGGCTCCGCAGTGCGTTCATCTACGCCTTCGTAGATCGTGGCAGCACCGTTGCGGTCGGGTTCGT
Organism: Candidatus Udaeobacter sp.; assembly: GCA_036522635.1. Classification (GTDB taxonomy): domain Bacteria; phylum Verrucomicrobiota; class Verrucomicrobiia; order Chthoniobacterales; family UBA10450; genus Udaeobacter. The sequence continues at coordinate 20,804 of DATDFM010000075.1, forward strand.
ACGGGGTCCCATCATATTGAAGGCGGATACGGTAATTTTTGAGGAATGTCGTGCGTTCCATAACGGACTCGGGTCACAGGCCAGGATACGTTCTGGCTGTGTCGCCAACGATTCAACCTTGAATTCGGTGAGTTGTTGCTCCACAAACCTGACCACTGCTCAATTTTGAGCGTTGCGCTCCCGTCGAAAATCGCCAATCTAAAATCGCAAATTCAAGTTACCCCGTGGTGTAACGGTAACACAGCGCCCTTTGGAGGCGTTATTCATGGTTCGAATCCATGCGGGGTAGCCACGTAAAACCCCGAACGCCTTCGGGGTCACGTGGCTGCGCATACCCGTCACATGGTTGCTTGTCGAGGTGGGAATCTCTCGAAGTGGTGCCTCAGTTGTTGGCGCCAGCCGGGTTCTCAATCGGCCCTAAATCAGTCTAGCTTAGAGTCAGGGCGAGCTTGCCAAGATAATGATCATTCAGCGCCTTCTGGGCTTGCGGCGCATCCTCCAACTTGAACATTCGCGCGATGTGTACCTCAAACGGGCCGCCATCGATCAACTGATTCAGTTTGGCAAAGGCTGACGGATTGGGTTCTCCATTGTAGCTCGTTACCTTCACACCTTCGCGCGCCTGCGGTGCGGGATCTACGCCATTGGGGTAAGCGGCGCGTCCCCCTTTTTTCAGGACTGCAATCGTCTGCTCAGCCGGCTTGCCGCCAGCTGTGATCAGCGCGGCGTCCAAGCCCTGCGGCGCGAATTCACGAGCCGCTTTAAGAACATCCTCTTGACGTCCATCAATTACTTTGTCGGCTCCTAACCGTTTCACAAATTCGACACCATCTTCGCCGGAGGCGATAGCAAACACCCGCGCTTTCATGCGCTTGGCCAACTGAACCGCCAAATGACCGATGCCTCCTGAGGCACCCACAATCGCGATAGATTCGCCGGGCTTCACCTGAAGGGTTTTGTCCAAGCCATTCAAGGCGGTAACTCCGTCGACAGCCAGTACGCCGGCCTCGCGCGTCGAAAGCGCACGGGGGATCATGGCGGCATTATCAGCTTTGACCGCAGTATATTCCGCATAAAAGCCGCCCTTGGGATTCATTAAGTTCACCCCGTAAACGCGGTCGCCGCGTTTGAGATTGTGAACCTCGTCGCCCACTGCCTCGACAGTTCCCGCACCATCAGACCCGAGCACGTATGGGAACGCGGCCTCTACTCCGAACTCTTTTGCAAAGCCGCCCTCTCGTTCAAACGGATCCCATGCGCCAACCCCCGCTGTGTCCACGTGTACAAGGATTTCATTGGCGTCTATTTCTGGGACCGATAGTTGCCGTGGCTTCATCTTCTCGAGTCCGCCAAATTCGTCAATCGCTACCGCCCGCATTGTTTTATTGGATTTGTTTTTCATTGGAATCTCCTCATAAGAATTTCGACACACCGAGATGGGCTGACGTTTAAAAGGCAAGACGTGGACGACCGTTGCAGCTGAGCTGCATGAAGACAGGACTGCCGAGTGTGGGTGTGGAAGATTCTTCGACTTTTAGCCGCTGACCCGCGTGAGGCGAAGCCTCTTATGTGAGTTCGCAAACCCGCCGATTTGAGGTATAGTTTTGTTCCGCCTCTATGAACGAATTGAGAGTAGAAAATCTACGCGTCGCCGTTGGCGATCAGGAAATTGTACGCGGCCTCACCCTGCGGGTTCCGCGCGGCGAAGTGCACGCATTGATGGGGCCAAATGGCTCGGGTAAAAGCACGCTGGCCAAGGTATTAGCCGGACATCCCGATTACCGCGTAATCGCAGGAAAGATTTTTATGGATGGCCAAAACCTTCTGGAACTTGAACCGGATGAACGGGCACGACGTGGTCTGTTTCTGGCTTTCCAATATCCAAGCGAAATTCCGGGTGTGACCATTGCCAATTTTCTCCGCGCGGCGTTGCAATCCCGTCTGCCGGAGGGTGAAGAGCTTGAGGCGACGGATTATTACGCCAGGCTCTACGAAAAAATGGAGCTGCTCGGCATGGATCGTTCGTTCACGTCGCGTTCGGTCAATGAAGGCTTTTCAGGTGGCGAGAAAAAGCGCACGGAAATTCTGCAAATGGCCGTGCTCGAGCCGCAATATGCTGTGCTCGATGAGACCGATAGCGGCCTTGACATTGACGCGCTCAAGACAGTTGCGCACGGGGTCAATTCATTGCGCGGACCGAACCTTGGGATACTGTTGATCACGCACTATCAACGGCTCCTGAACTACATCGTTCCTGACTACGTCCATGTAATGGTGGGAGGTCGAATCGTGAGAAGCGGGCGAAAAGAACTTGCTCTGGAGCTCGAGGAGAGAGGCTACGATTGGGCACGCGAGCAAGCCGCCGAACCGGTATTTACGAGGTAACATCAAATGAAAACCGAAACGACAGCAATTAATATCGATCGCGGTAAAGGCGATTTCTTTTACCCGGAAGCTCACGTGCGCGACGCGGGCATCGGGTTGACCGAGCGAACGATTCACTACATAGCCGATGTGAAAGAGGACCCCGATTGGGTGCGCGATTTTCGGCTACGCGCTTTGAAAACATTCCTGGAGAAACCGCTCCCAACTCACTGGGCGAGCAAAGAACTCGAAGCAATCGACTTTGATAAGATCCGTTATTATCTCTCGCCAGGCAGCGAGCCGAAACGCAGCTGGGAGGATGTTCCTGAGGATATCAAGCGAACGTTCGAACGGCTTGGCATTCCTGAGCAGGAACGGAAATTCCTCGCCGGCGTGGAAGCCCAATTCGACAGCGAGGCGGTCTATTCCAACATCAAGAAAGCCGTTGGCGAACAGGGCGTGATCTTTGTCGGTTCGCGAGAAGGACTCAAGAACTATCCGGACATCTTCCGACCATGGTTCAGCAAAGTCATTCCGGTTGGCGACAACAAGTTCAGTGCGCTTAACTCGGCTGTGTTCAGCGGCGGCTCATTTATCTACGTTCCGCCCGGCGTGAAAGTAAAACATCCGCTACAGGCATACTTCCGCATCAACGCTGAAAACTTTGGCCAATTCGAGCGCACGCTAATTATCGCGGATGAAGGCTCGGAAGTTACTTACATGGAAGGCTGCACCGCTCCGAAATTTAATACGCCAACATTGCATAGCGCCGTCGTCGAACTCGTGGCGCTAAAGGGAGCGAAGATCCAATACATTACGGTGCAAAATTGGGCTTCGAATGTTTTCAACCTGGTCACAAAGCGCGGGCTCGCGCAGGAAAACGCAGAGGTGAAATGGATCGATTGCAACATCGGTTCCCGCCTCACCATGAAGTATCCCGGTGTTATAATGAAAGGTCGCAAGGCGCGCGGCGAAGTTTTGTCGATCGCGCTTGCCAACGATGGCCAGCATCAGGACACCGGTGCGAAGATGATTCATGCCGCCGATGAAACCACGAGCAACATCATCTCCAAGTCGATCTCGATCGGCAAAGGACGTGCCACTTATCGCGGCTTGGTTCACGTGCCGAAGCACCTGAAGAATTGCAAGAACAACACCGAGTGCGACGCGCTGCTCATTAATGCCACCTCGCGCACGGACACTTATCCGGCAATCACTGTGCGCGGCACTGGTAACGCCGTGCAACACGAAGCCAGCGTCAGCCAGGTCAGCGCGGAGCAAATTTTCTACATGCAACAGCGCGGTTTGAGCAAGGCGCAGGCGATGAGCTTGAGCGTGAACGGTTTCGTCAACGCTCTCGTACGCCAATTCCCCATGGAATACTCGGTCGAGCTCAAGCGCCTGATCGAGCTGGAGATGGAAGGCTCGGTCGGGTAAGAGGTGAATCGCGTTCTCCGTAACGCGATGTTAATTCAGCGCCGCTGGCGCATTATTTTTAGCATCGTCTTCAGAGAAGCCGATCCACCTAAGCAGCAAGATGCAAATTCAAACCGAACAACATAATGCAACAATTCTCTCCGGCCCGAGAGAGCTGGACCTGCCAGATTGGTTTCGCGATCAACAGCGCGAAGCATGGAAGGAATTCAAATCGATTCCA
>DATDFM010000076.1:0-28591 GCA_036522635.1 Candidatus Udaeobacter sp.
CTCCGCGACATAAATGTTGCCGCCGTGATCAATGGCGATTCCACTGGGGGCTTCAAACAGGCCTATGCTCGTAATGAAACTGCCGGTTGGCGAAAATTTCTCGATACGCCCATTGCCGGTGTCGGCGATCAGAAGGTTTCCGTCGCCATCAACTGCCATGGCAGTCGGCGAATCAAACTCGCCTTTGCCGGTCCCTTTGCCGCCGTCAAACATGTTGGTCACCCCTTCAGGCACTGCAGCGAGCTTGGGAGGCGGCGTATCCGGTATTTTGTAAATGATTAGGCCGTTGTAACTGCTTGCTTCGTACACCTTCGGAAAATAGGTGGCATAAATCTCTTGGTTCGGGCGTTTAATGAATTGAGCCTGCCGAATAGCGTTATCGTATGCCACATACTTGATACCGTTTTCTTTCAGAAGGCGATAGACTTTCCAAGGGTCTCTATTCTCGAACAATTCGGTGTAGACCTTGTCGCGGTTGCTCGCGTCATAACCCGCTGACCATGCATAGTAAGGCCAACCATAAAACACGCGGCGGCCGGCCATCAGAATCGGATGATTAACAAATCGGTCTGATAAAAAAATATCGCGCGGTGTAGTATTCTTGTTAAGCCAGTCGATTAATGGATCGTTCTTGTATGTTACCTCGCTCCAGCCGGTGTTGTGGATCGGAAAGAAATCGATGAGGCCGCCTGGAATAATCAACAGGGTGGTAGCAACCGCCACGAATTTTCCAGGCAAGGTGGTCCCACCAAGTGAAACGTGCCACAACCTCCAAAGCGCAAATGCGACAAAGAGGTTGGCTATAATCACCCAGATATGAATAAACTTTTGATTGGCCAGAACCTCGATTGTGAATTGGAAACAAAAGGCTACGGCAAGCAGACTCAAAATTGCCACGAAAAACCGCCTTTGCAGGTTCGTGGCAAAAACCAAAGCAAGGGCAATCAACAACCATTTAAAGCCAAAGGTGAACCCAAGGTATTTAGCGACATTGGCGACGGTAGGATGATCTATGGTGTACCCCCAATGAAGGAGCTTTGGCATGGGTGTTCTACCGGCACCGGTGCTTAGAAAGAGCATCTGCGGCAATGCGATTAATCCCGCTGTGACGGCTAGCGCCAACATTTGAAGTCGCTGCGGACAAAGGATGAATAACACCCCGAGAACCGCAGCGGCGGCAATAAACACCGCGCTGTTCCACATCGGCAGCAGACCCAGAAGGACGCCCGAAAAAATGAAACCCGGAACCGTAGCGCCAAAGCGTTCGGACGTAACAATCGGTTGTTCCTGTGTTTCGGTTAATGCTGCCGGGGAAGATGCGGCACTTTGTGATACTGCAATAGTGTCCGTTGCCGGCACAGCCGCCGCCGTTGGGTCTAATCCAGTGTTAGATAACACGTCAGGCTGGACAGATGGCGCATCAGCAGAAGCCGTCTCGTGGACGGGGGATACTTTAGCCACGGCGCTCTGTCGCCGTGACGTCAACGGCAAGAACGCGCGGGCGCCTCGACGGAGCGAGGCGGCTACATCAGCTATAAGTCGGCTGCCTCTTCTCGATTGTTCTGACGCCACCGCGCGGTAGCGGATTACAAGAAAAACGAGGACCAGAAGCGGTATCCCGATCGCGCTGGCGAAGTGCCGCTGATTGAGATAAGTCACCTGAGACCAAGTACCCCAAGCGTCTCCACGATACGGAAAGATTGTCGGGAGGTACTCGCGCACGTGGGTAATGACCTCGATCGCCCCACGAACTGACGTTTGCTTCCGAAGAAACGGCACGTAAGAGAGCGAGCCAAAAAAGAAAAAGAGCAGCGATCCAAGGCGTCCCACTGTCCGCGAATTGAAAAGCACCTCACCGAGCGTCATCACGACGACAAGCATCGCCACGAGTGTGGTTATACTAAGCAGGTTCAAGCTCCACGCTGGATCGAGCCCGAGGAACTCGAGATTTCCTGCCTGAAAATAGAACAGGAAATGGTAACGAATCCGATCGCCAGAAAAATGAGGGTACTCCGTGGGAAAATTGTGTCCTACAGCAAAACTCTGGATTAACGCAGTATTCGGTCCGAAATCGCTGTACTCGGGATTGGCAATCTGGAGTTTGCCTGCCTTGGAGTTGAACGAGGCAAACATCATCCAGGAAACCAGGACGACATATGCGATTATGATTAGCCAGTCGGCTATGCCCGAGCCCGCAGGTCGTGGGAGATACAGATTCGATCGCTTCAAATGTCCTTTGCTCGAAGCGCCTTTTACAATTCTGTCTTTCCATTTAGGCCAGGAAAGAACCGCGATCGCCGCCAGGCAGAATAACAGGTTGGCCCAAACGAGAGGTTGCGATGTCCAGAAGAAAGCCAATCCCGCAAGGTACGTAAACCATGAACTGATCATTACCCCGACGAGAATTGCTGCAGCACATCGGTGTGCGACGGACTGGAACTGGTAAAATCGGCGGCAAAGAAAGTCACCGACACAAGCGGCCAGCGCGAAATAGATCAGAGCCAGCATCGGCTACGCGACGTTGAATTGTTCGCCACGGCGAATCTTTGATTGAAGCGTTGAAGCGTTAGAAGATTGCACCGTCAATCGTCATTGAATTGAAATCAGTTGCCTCAGCACGATCACAGGCGCGAACACTAAACGCGCGAGTTCTTCCGTCAAACGACGCTTTTCTGAGTTCGGGCAAAGTGCGCATGGTCCGAGGAACCGCTGGCCGCCAGAGGAGTACCGATGTAAAATTGAGGGTCGATTCGCGAGCTAAGAGTTGCATATCGTGGACCCATCAATAATCACGAACCACCATTGCTAGGGCTGGATTTTGTCCGTCCACAAAAATAGCCAGGTGGCAGTCGCGTTAATCGCGACCGATACGGCGAAAAGTGAAATCTCGGTGGCACTTATCTTGGGCAGCCCGTTTCCTGTGATCAAAAGGAACATCCACGGCAGAAGGATCATGGCGTAGCGATACGAAAATTGCCATCCACCAGGATTTCCGTGACACCAAAGAATGAGGGTCAAAAGGGCAATCGCAATCCAGCACATCACTGTGTATTTACCGCCGTTCCTAAAAAGGAGGAACAGGAAGGGACTGCTAAGAAGGATGGAACATCCGAAAGGAGGAAAACTCAGGAAGGGAAAGTTTGGTTCGTCCTGAAAACCTTCGAGCAACATTTTGTGGACGTTCCAGGGAATCGAGTGAAGCGAAAACAACCCGTGTTCGTACCAAGGTTCGTCGCGCACTTCAGGGATATGAAAGTAGCCAAAATCCAAAATTGAATGAAACCGCGCGAAATTATAAGCGGCCGTGAGGAGTGCCAGGGTTATTGGCAGAGCTAAAAAGTCGAAAGCCATCGGTGCGTTTGCACGAAGCCCTTGTTTCATTCGGGCAGTGCGCGAGTGACCGGCAATATTTTCGTTTGAGCGGCGCCAAAAAAGATAGAGGTAGAAAGGTGCGGTGACTAGCAACTCGGTGCGGTTTCCGACCGCAAGCGTAAAAAAGGCTCCGGCAATAAATGGCGACGGCCGCACGAGGGTGAAATAGAGCGCTGCGGTCGCTCCTAACAGTGCCAGGCCGAGAGCGATTTGCCAGGCGCCCCCCATTCCAAGGTTGCACCACGTCCAAGTTCCGAAGATCGGGAACAGAGCCAGCAAGATTCGCCGGGCCAGTGGCTTCGGTTGGGGACTGGAGTAGTCGGGTCCAAATGCTTTCGCGAGCTGAAAAAAGAAATAAACGCAAGCACCGGCAATCAACGCGGCCAGAATGCGTGCGGGGAAATTATGGATCAACGATGCTTTTTGAAGAAGGGCAACCGGCATCATGCTGATTACGGCGCCCAAAGGAAAAGCTGAATAATATCTGTTCCCAAAAGGAATCATCTCATTGAGCCACTCAGGTGGTTTTGCCCGAAGCCCAAGGTCCCCGCGCAAAAACGCTGAGGCGATCTCGACGGTGTAATCCAGATCCTTCAGCGTCGGATTGGTTGAGAGGTAAAAGGCGGTGGCCGCAATGAGTGAAACTCCGATCGCCACCCAAACGTCTTGCCTGGTCGGGTTGTTCGATACTTGCGCCTCCATGAATGGGAGTCTTGGCGTCAGGCTAATGGGTTATCAAAGATTGAACCCGGCGACTACCGCGTCACGGTGGAACATGCGGACGGTATCAAGCGAAACTTCGTCAAGATTCTTTCCGCCGAGTTCGAGAAGTTTTTTCAGAATGTCATGCGGCACGGTGACGATGTGACAACCGCACGCGGCAGCTTGGAAGACATTAAGCACCTCACGGACACTTGCCCAAAGCAGTTCAGCATTTGGCAAAGTGCGTACGATCTCGAGCGACTCCTTCATAATCGCCGATGGATCGACCCCGGTATCGGCGATTCGACCTGCGAAGACCGAAATGATGGATGGGACGTTCGGATTTAGCACGGCAGCGACAGATGTCACCTGACGGGGCGTCAGCATCGCCGTTACGTTTACCTTCACCCCTTCACCAGCTAGTCGCTCAATCAAAGGAATGGAAGATTCGCCCCGGGTATTAGTGATTGGAATTTTGACGTAAACGTTGTTCTGCCATTCGTGCATTTTGAGGGCTTGCCGGCGCATCTCTGCAAAATCGTCGGAGAAAACTTCAAACGAGATCGGTTTAGTTTTCACTTCTTTCAACACTGCCTTGGCGAAACTTTCGTAATCGGTCAGGCCGACTTTCCGCATGAGAGTCGGATTGGTCGTGAGGCCATGGATGTAGGGCTGGCGCGAAAGTTCGGCGATTCCACGGAGGTCGGCACCGTCCGCGAAGATCTTCACGGATAGGCCGAGCAAGCGTTGAGTCATCCCTTTTAGCCTACTAAACAGCCACCACAAGACGCAAGCAGTTCTCAGGAACTTGCGTCGTTGAGAACGGCATCCACAGCTTCAGTGAAATTCGCGACAGTAAAATCGGGTGCTTCGCGCAAGCTTTCGTTGTAACCGCGCTGGATCAGAATCGCGCGACAACCCGCGGCGCGCGCACAATCGACGTCGCGCCAACGATCGCCTATGACATAACTCTTCTTCGGATCAATATTCAGCTCGGCGGTTGCGCGCAGAATCATGCCTGGTCGCGGCTTGCGGCAATCGCACGGTTGGCCGTGACGCTCCCCAGCGTGATAGCAAACTTCAATACCATCAAGCAATGGAAGCGCCGATTGCAGTTTCAGATTCATCGCTTCAACGGTCTCGCGACTCTGGGTGCCGCGGCCAACGTCCGGCTGGTTCGTGATGACAACCAGGAGGAAGTTCGCAGCCTTAAGCCGTGCACACCCGTCCGGAACATCCTCGTAAAGCTCGAATGTTTCGACGTGGGATGGTGGATGGGGCATCCCGTTTCGGATCAGGACACGGTTGATTACTCCATCGCGATCGAGAAAAACTGCAGGTCGCGCTACTTCATGCTTTCCCATTTCGTCTCGGCGGTTTTGAGAGTGGGATGCGAAATCAGCAGATGCCAAAGCACCGCTTGGAATGCTTCCGTGTGCGGCGTGATGTTTGCCGGATTGACCGTCGGAATGACGATCGCCACGTCGGCAACTTGCGCGGTATACCCTCCGTCGCGGCCCACTAACCCAAGGATCGCGCTACCCCGCTCCTTTGCGAGTCGCAGCGCGCTCACCAAATTCGGACTGACATTGTGGCTGCCGCCGCCTACGGACAATACAAGAATCGCGTCTTTTTTATCTAGTCGGCTTCCTTTAAGCCATTCGGCGAACACTGAATGCCATCCATCATCGTTTGTCCGAGCCGTGAGCTCCGAGACATTATCGGTCGGCGCATAGGCTTCGATGCCTGTGAGCTTCCTGAAGTCGTTCACTGCGTGGGAGGCATTTGCCGCGCTGCCTCCTACACCGAGAATGAAAAGGCGTCCGCCGCGCGCACGCACTGCCGCGAGCAATTCCACTGCTTTTTCGCACAGCGCCGGGTCAAGTTTCGCGATAATTTCGCCGGCCTCGCGCAAGTGCTGTTTTGAATAGCTCATGCCGGAAGCGAAACGCTCTGATTGCGCAGTAACGAATCGAGTTCCGCAAGACCTTGTGCTGAGCCGATCTCATAGAACCGTTGTTTTACTTCATACGCAGCCATTAGCTTTTCTGCCACAAGACGCGAGTACAGATTTGCCAGGTCAAATGGCGCGTTGTCAGGAAAGTCACCAAATACCCCTGCGGTCAGAACGCTTATGCCGTAGTCGATGTGCCGCATTTTCGGTGTGCGCAATTTTTTGTCATATCGCAGAATTTCCGATGCTTCGAATTCAATATTGCTCGCATCCCAACGGCCTTCGTTCTCAAACACGGTCATCAACGCCATTTTCTCGCTTCGCAGGAAGGCGTCCACGATCGCAGCGTAATCGGCCGGCATATAGGAGTCCCCGTAGACGACCACGAAATGCTCGCCGAGCTTGGGAATTGCCCTCTTTACCCCTCCGCCTGTTCCGAGAAGTGTCGGCCCGTCGAACGAATAATCGATTTGCACGCCGAATCGTTTTCCGTCACCGATCGTCTCCTCGATCATCTCGCCGAGATACCCGACACACAGCACGATCTTACGAAATCCTTGCGAATGCAGTAGGCGCAACTGATGACCAAGGAATGGTTCACCTGCGACGTTTAACAGCGCCTTCGGCATCTTTTCCGTTGCCGGCCGAAGACGCGTGGCAAGACCGCCAGCGAGAATGGCCACGGGCCAATTCGCCAAGTTGATATCTCGTGTTCCCGCCGTCATTGGATGAGAATTTTTGTGCCCTCTGGCTCGAATCGGAAACGTACTTCGGTCAATCTTCTCTCGCGCATCGCATTACGCAGACGAGCTTTATCTTCGGCATAGAACATGAGAAACCCGCCGCCGCCGGCGCCGATTAGTTTTCCGCCTAAGGCGCCGTTCGCCATCGCCACATCATAACAATCGTTGATAAGGTCGTTGCTCATGATGGCCGAGCGTTCTTTTTTCCGCTGCCAGTGAACGTCCATCAGCTGCGCGAATTCGCGAAGATTATCGCTTTCCAGTGCGCGCTGGCTTTTTCGTCCGAGTTCTTTTACGAAATGTAAATTTTCCAGCATCGCTGTTTCCGATTGCGTGCTCTTATCGTGTTGTTCCCGCAAGATTTCTGAGGCTGAACGAGCGTACCCGGTAAAGAAAAGCAACAAATTGTCCTCCAACTCCAACAGAGTTTCTTCAGAGATGTTAAGAGGTGCCGCTTGAACGCGGCCATCGGCCAAAAATTCAAAACAAGTGATCCCGCCGTAGGCCGAAATGTATTGGTCCTGTTTACCGACTGGTTCGCGCAGCTTTTCAATCTCGACATAACAGGCCTGCTCGGCCAATTCCGACGGGTGTACCAGATTTTTGCGCAATGCGTGCAGGGCTTTGAGCAGTGCGGTGGTGAAACTGCCAGACGATCCAAGCCCGGTCCCCGCTGGGATATCCGCCATGCTGGCAATTTCCAGGTTGCGTTCCTGAATGTCGGCTAGTTTAAGTGCTTCCCTGATGATTGGATGTTTGATTTCGTCGATGCCGGATACCTCCTCGAGATTGGAGTACTTCAGCAAAAAACCATCCACAAACCGGCGGTGAACAGTGATGTAAATGTATTTATCGATCGCTGCGGCTATTAAGAATCCGCCGTGATTACGATAGTACGAAGGCAGATCAGTCCCGCCGCCACCGAGTGAGATCCGCAATGGAGAACGCGTGATAATCATTTCCGGAACGCCAACATGGAAAAACCAGCGCGGCTTGTCCAGCGCTCCTCTTACCGGTTAGCTACCTGACGACCTGCCTAGGAACTGATTCCACTTCGCGCGCGTTGCCGCCGGAACGTTCAGGTCCGCTTCGACCAGCCATGAGACGGTCGACAGCGAGTTGATTACCACCGACACAACTACAAGTCCGGTAAGCAAATGGCGCAATTGAAATGCAGTTTTGCCCTGCCGCAGAAAAATCAGAAAAGCGAAGATTAGAAATGGGAAAAAGTCCGCAATGTAACGTTGGCACAATCCCATGAATGACAGAACCGCGATGACTTGAAGCAGAAAAATTACGGCGATGGCACGATCCAATCCGTCCGCACCTCCAGGGCGCAGCAACATCGCCACGCCAATCACAGCTCCTAGCAGAATCCACGAAGAGGACCACAACAGCGAAGAATATGTCTCTGTGAAAGGCATGACATAAAGAGTCTCACGGCCACAATCTTGCCGATTCGCTTTCAAGAAAGGAGCCTCATGCTGCAGCCTGGGACCTCGCAACAGGAAGTAGTCCGCAAAACTGTACGGCACCCGTTCAATACTAAAAAGCCCGTGCTTTACGGCGAAATCACGTTGAACCGGATTGATGTTGTACCTCATGTTCATCCCGCTGAAATCGCCAAACCTTGCATAGCTAAGAAACAGATAAAAAACGAGTGCAGCTCCCAGCGGCAGAAACAGCGCGGTGATGTTCCGCATCGGATGTCGCTGGAAAACACGAATGGCAAGTAGTGGCGCAATCAGCACGAAAGGAAGGCCAAATGTTGCGCGCGACAGAAGAGCCGCGCCGGCGCAAAATGAAAACCCAAGCAGTGAGCGCGTTAAAGTTACGCCCTCAGTTGTTCGAGCCCGGCATACGAAATAGAGCGCGGCAACAGACCAGGCCAGTCCCCAGATGATTGCTTCGTCGTAAATGGACAGATTACCCAGCAATAGCAGTAACGGTGAGCCGAGTGCGAAGCCGATGACGCAGATGTTACCGATCCAATTACGCGCGCGCGAAGAAAGCTGGGATGAACGCAACGCTGTTTGCACCAGACCGGCAAACGCAAATAGCGCAATGACTCCGGCGCAGAATCCTGAGATCCGGGACCATTTACCATGTCCGGATGGATAGATGAAATTGAGTGGAATGCGAACAAACGCCGGGAACGGTCCAAAATACATCCGTACCTTGCCGTTCACGATCATTGTTTCATGCGCTATGGCATTCGTATCGACCCCCACGTCTCCTCGCAAGAAATGTTCCGCCTGCGAGTCGTAGGCGCCACCCAGCACTTCTTTGATAAAAATGTCCCCACCGCCGGTCATGGTGAATAACCAGAAGACCACGGTTAGAATGAGCGTCACAGGCAGCAGATTCGGCGCCCGGTTGCCGTCGGTTGTCTCCACAGAAACTAATATTATGCCAACTGAAATGGGATCAGTCGAGAATGGACCAAAAGTCGCTATGTGCGCCGGTCTTCGTTTTCCTTCATGGCAGCCGCAAACAGATTCAAACCGAACTTGTGATATCGCAACCGGATCTGACTTGGTTTGAAGCCGCCGCGAACCAGTATCGGCCACAGATCTCGTTTCTCGTAATACATTTTGTGATCGTCGATCTCTACTTTTGAACTGAAACCCAGTTGGAATGCGGATAACTCGAGGAATCGCTTACCACTCCACGTTGGGACATTCACCAGTAGCAACCCCGAGCGTCTAAGCAAACAGTACGCAGATCGGATAACAAACTCCGGGTCGGGCAGATGTTCCAACACCGAGATAAGCATGATTACGTCCACCGATTCGCTTTCGAACTTCGGCAGCATTTGTTCGATTGTCCCCTGATAGAACGTGAATTTTTCCAGGGTTTGCAGCTCCGGCGCGATCTGGAAATCGATTCCGATGCCTCGCTGCAACTTTGGTTCCAAAGCCATTAACTGCGTAGCGTGATAACCGCAGCCGAGTTCCAACACGACCAGGTCGTTGCGATTGGGCAGATGCCGAGATATTGCACGGTGCGACAGCCACAATCCCAGGCGATCGACCAGTGTTAGTCCATGCTGACCGTAACTTTCCTGCGCGCGCAAACTCACTGCCGGGATCTTTGGATGACGCGTTTTGCTACTTCCACCAAAAGCGTAAACCCAAACGTTTGGAATCCGAGGATAACCAGCAGCAGACCGAGAATCGCCGGATGCGAAATTGATTCGAGTTCCATTCCGTGTTTCAAATAGTGATAGGTCAGATTGCAGAGAAGGACCAAGCCCCCGACGGTGAGACCAGCCGAGGCGATCATTCCACGGTCGTAGGTCATGGTTTTTTGAAGCCGCTCGACGAATCGAGGTTTTAATCCGTGCATAATCCGCGCAAGGACTCCGATTTGGATTGAGCTATAACCTAATGTTGCGCATGTCACACCGAGCAGCATCCAGTACAAGCTAAATCCAATTCTTCCGATCCTCACCGGTCCCCCTGCCAGGCCGAGAGAAAGCACTAATCCAATTACCAAAAGCACAGCACCGGCCTCAAGCAGGAATGAATCTGCGGCATAGATCAGCATCGCCTTAAGGTTGACCCAACCCGCGAGCCACGGTGATCGCCAGCCCACGCGCAAGTGGTGACTCAATCGTCCCTCGCGGTCCTTGTAAAATTTAATCGGCACTTCCGAACTGATGAGTTTCAGTCGTGCGGCCTTCAGCACCATCTCGCTTGCGTATTCCCATCCCCGCGAAGTGATATTGATTCGGTCCAATGCTTCACGCGTGACGCCGCGTATGCCGCAATGGATGTCGGAAAAGTTACTGCGATAGATCCGGTTCAGAATCCAGTTCGTCAGTGGCGTGCCGAAGTACCGGTGCAATTTCGGCATTGCGTCTTTTTCGATACTGCCTTTAAACCGGCTGCCCATGATGAACTCCGCGCCTTTCTGGAATTCCTGCACGAACGGAGCGATTTCGCGAAAGTCGTAGGTTAAGTCAGCGTCGCCCATCAGAATCCATTTTCCGCGGATGTACGGAATTGAGTCCATGTACGCGCTGCCGACGCCTCGCTTTGGAACCCGTAACACCTCACCTCCGCGTTCAAGGACGATCTTCGGCGTATCATCAGTCGAGCTGTCGACGATGAGGATTTGTGCGGTCACCCCGGCGCGTTGGATGCCTTCCTTGCACCAATCCATGAATTCTCCCACCGTGATTTCTTCGTTCATGGCCGGGATAACGATGCTCAATTGGACATCGGCCAGCGCCGTCTCCTGCGGCAGAACGTGCTCGATCACATCAGCGTTGTTGTGGCTGGATCGCTGCAGTACGTGCATCACGGTAGGATGTAACGAATCAGAACCCGCCGAGGCAAGGCTCGGGCGTTATTTTTTGAAGTCGAGCGCGCCTTTTTTGATGGCGTATATGTAGCCCACCATCAGGATGGCGATGAAACCGAGCATGCT
The DNA here is from genome assembly GCA_036522635.1 of Candidatus Udaeobacter sp. Classification (GTDB taxonomy): domain Bacteria; phylum Verrucomicrobiota; class Verrucomicrobiia; order Chthoniobacterales; family UBA10450; genus Udaeobacter. The sequence goes on from DATDFM010000076.1 coordinate 11,206, forward strand.
CCAGAAGATCGTGCTGCCTTGCTTGATCGTGTCGCGATAAACGACTGCCCAGGGATACATGAACACAATCTCGAGATCGAACAGGATGAAGAGCATTGCCACCACATAAAATTTAACGGTGAACCGTGGCTGCTGTTCCCCCTGAGGAATCATCCCACATTCATACGCGGTATCTTTCGCTCGCGTGCGTTTCCCGCGTTTGCCTACAACGACACTGACAAGTAATGCTGAAACAGCAAATATGGCGACGACAATTATTTGCAGGAATACCGGCAAATAGTCTCGCAGCATCGGAACTTGGCGTGAAGCCGCTTCGTCGTGAAAACCGGCTACTTTACTCCTGCGAGATGACCATTCTGTTGTGCGATCGCCTGGGCCAGAGCCGACGGCAAGCCTTTGTATTTCTTGCCATTCTTTTTGACCGCGCCGCGCGCGACGAGATTTTGTAACTTCTCGTAGGCTCGCAGCCGCAACATTTCCTCGCCGCCACTGGCAGCATTTCGCGCCCGAAGATTCTCGTGCACAATGTCAAAGAGCTGCTTAAACTCGAACGAAGAACGCTTGGAGAGGACAGCGACCAACTCCTCGGTTACTAGATCGGGAACGCGACGAGAGAATGCATTTTTCTTTAGAATAGCCATAAGGCCCGAATCATAGCAGATTTTTGACAAATTGCAGCAGTTTTCTTCGCTTTCGTCAGGGAAAGTAAGGCCGTGTCGGAATGGCACAGATGGACTGCTTAGCCCTTCTAATTCTGGAAGTTGCGAACGGATGGCTGCAACGTTCCGGCCCGTCACGGGGTCGGGGATGGAGTGGGTGGCACCGGAAGCGCTGTAGCTGGGACACCGAAACCAGTCTGCCGGGCAGCTGCCGCACCGAAACTACTTAAAATTGCAACCCCGATTCCCAACTGATCCATGGTGATGGGTCCAATTGACTCAGCCATATAACCGTCACCGTTATAGCGTTGCGAAGAGACAATTGGGCTCAGGTGTTTGGTGATGACTTCTGCCGGGGGAAGTTTGGCGGGATCGATCGAGCTGGCAACCGCAGGGACGAACGCCGCAGCCATTAACAACATCGGCCGCACTGAGGCATCTAGCCGAGAATACAATTGCGCCGAATCGATGTAGGCAAAAAAATTCGTCGGCGCTGGCAGCAAACGCTCGGCTCCCTTGTAAGTTTGCGAGTCTGCGAGTTCAGACGAACTGCCACGCGCGCGCTTGATTGCCTCTTCTACGGAAGTGGGATCCAAACCGACGATTAGAATTCGATCAGACAGGGCGATCGTGGGACTGATCGCGACAAAGCTGGCAGCAGATTGCTTCGAAAAATAGTGGACCCCATCTCTGTCGCTGGTTGTCCACGAACCACTTTCGTCGGCCCGCAAGAGAACATCTACGATCTTTCCTGCTTTGGTGGCGTCCGTTACCGGCATGGTTATGAGCAGCGACGGCCAACGCGCACTTGCAGGCCAAGTTGCCAGCGATCCGAGCTCAATACCAAATGCCGCTTTCCAATCAGCGGCGGTAATGCCGCTGTCGTTAAGCGCTTGAAAAACTTTGGTCCCCGCTAAGGCCGCGGCCTGGTTAACAGTATCCATTCTCTCGCCAAGATTGAGTAGCATCGCCAGATAAAAAAATGTTTCTTTGGTTCCGAGAGGCAGCGATGCGCGGGTGAGGGTAGCGTTCTGTTCCAGCTTCGGCATACCCATGAAAAATACGTCATGCATTTTTCCGTTCTCGAATCGCATTGAGCCGGTAACCCAGCGCATTTTCTCAAGCATTGTGCCCTCTCCTGGCGCTGGAGTTGATCCGACAGCAGCGCGCAATGCCGCGAGCCGTTGAGAGAATGTCTTTGGTTGCAGGTAAAAAAATGCGACATCGTGCAAGGGCCGACGCGAAATGGCCGCACGATACGTCTCGTCCTTGTCTAGACGGTTGTCTGGATTCGACTCACGGCGATCGGCACGATCCAGTAATTCGTGCAGGTCCGCCGTATCCGTCGCCATGAAAAACCAAGGCGGATCGTAAGCGGTCGCAATACTGAACGAACCTGGTTTGGCCACCTCAATTTCGTGATTTTGATATTGCACTTTCTCGTGTTTGAGGCTGGAACTTTGTCCCATTAACATCGAGCGCCATTTACCAATGATTTTCTCCGCTTCGTCCTGGCTGCCGCTAAAACGAAACCCGCCGACGATTTTCGGATTGTTATTCTCAATAGACGTCAGGGCGACGAAAGCGTTCTTGGGCGCGAGTTGTTCGATGTCGCGCAATGTTTGAGATACCGCATCGGTTTTTGGAGCCGTACTAAGCGGCTTCCGCAAAAAGTCCTGGACTGCAGGTTCGCGGTACAGCTGATAAATATCAGAGTGCTGCCATTCATCGCGGGCGCGGTTGAAGTCTGGGATTTGGGCCATGAAAATCGTGTCGCGCGGCAGAAGCGCGGCCACGGAAGCGCTTGAGGCTCGTTGCGAAAATTGCCAGTAGTACCAACCACCAAACGCAGCGACGGCTAGTACGATTAAAACGAACAGGATTCGCCTCATGGAAATAACTACCTCACAGCAAGTGGATGCTGGATACTCGATGCTCGATGGGCGTTCAACTCAAATCCTAGGCTCCAAATCCTGAGGTGAGCGTAGTTTTACCGGTTAGGCCCGCGGATGAAATTGGCGATGCACAGCCTTTAGTCGTTGTTGATCGACATGAGTATAGACCTGCGTGGTCGAAATGTCCGCGTGACCCAGCATCTCCTGGATGATTCGCAGATCCGCGCCGTTGCTGAGCAGATGCGTCGCGAAGCTGTGACGCAGAAGGTGAGGATAAATATTCTTCTCCAGTCCGGCCCGCTGTGCGTGCTTCTTAACGATCTGCCAAATCCGCGCTGTGGTTAATTTCGTGCCTCGTTCGGAGAGAAAGATTTCGCTGCTGCTCCGCGGTTTCACAAGCTTTGGTCGCTCGGTGGAGAGGTATGCTGCGAGCGCTTCGCATGCTTTTCGGCCGACGGGCACCAGACGAGTCTTGTTGCCTTTGCCAGTTACCCGGACCATACGCTGCTCGAAATCGAAATTTTCCAGTCGTGCATTCGCCAGCTCCGAAATGCGGAGCCCGCTTGCGTAAAGCAGCTCGATCATTGCTCTATCGCGTAATCCGTGAACGCCTTTGGTGTCGATCTTTTCCAGGAATTGCTCCACTTGCAATTCGTTCAGCGTTTCCGGGAGATAGCGTTCTATCCTTGGGAGCGCCAAAGCCTCGGCCGGGTCGCGCTCTAAGATTTTCTTGGCGACAAGAAACCTGAAAAAAATCTTGAGCGCAACGACAACGAGCTTGATCGAAGAAGCCGAGAGACCCGCGCGTTTGCGATCGGCAAGATATTCGCTCATCAACTGCAGCGTGACACTCTGCGGTTGAGTGATTTTCTTCCTGGTACCACACCACTGTGCGAATTCAGTCAGCGACCTTTGGGTGGAAAGCTGGTAATTTTCGGAAAGCCCGCGCTCTACTGCGAGAAAACGAATGAACGTGTCGATAGAATTTTCCACTAAGTAATGCTAAATGAGCAGTGTGTAGTGACTAGTGGAAATTTACGCAACGGTTCGCTAGCACTGCATTGCTTCCCAACCGCGAAGTTATTGACAAGCGAACCTTGAATGTTGGATGTTTCGTACGATGAGCTTGGACCTCCATACCATTTTGAAAGATTGGCCCTACGAAAGCGGCACTGTTAAGGTGCGCAAGATCACCGGGCTCGACGGTCGCGAAAAATTGCAACTGCGCGTCGATCTCGGCGTCTTACAAATGGAAATCACCGGACGACCCGATGGCCGGCGTCCCCATAACTGCGAATCGCTGCTGGAGTACCATCGGAAGCGCGCTATCCGGGCGGAACAGAAGGGCGAGGCTTACGACCTTAGCCCGGAGCAATGCGCGGAGCTGCAACAGGAAGGCATCCAATATTATCATCGCTATCTGAGCCTGTTTCAGATCAACGATTTCGAAGGGGTCGTTCGCGATACGCAGCGGAATCTCGATCTTTTTAGCTTCGTCAACGACCACACGGATCGCGAGGATTTCTCCTGGGGCCTTCAACAGTTCCGTCCTTACGTGCTCATGATGAATACACGCGCCAAGGCCTCCATTTTTCTTGCGCAGGGCAGATTCGCCGACGCCATAGCGGAAATCGAACGCGGTCGCGAAGCAATTGTGGATTTTCTACAGCAATCGAACTTTCCCGAATTGGTATCCAAAAGCGCGGAGATTGCGTTTCTCGACGAATGGCTTGAGGAAGTAAAATCGAAACGCCCACTTTCGAAGCTGGAGGTCATGCAGCGCGAAATGGAAACGGCGATCGCGAAAGAACTTTACGAGCGGGCTGCTGAGTTGCGCGACGCGATCAAGCTGCTCAAAACGCAAAAGCAGGTATAACGTTCGCGTCGAACCAGCGGCTGCCGGTCGCAAAAGAATTTCCGCTACCTCTCTGCTCTCCGGAGCAGAAGATTCAGAAGAAGAGGAAGGATCTGGCTCTTTAATCTGGGTTTGCTGAGCGGCGAAACTCGCTTTGGCGATCCCGCCTTCTTTTGCAACTTAAAGGATGTGTTCGCGGTTATCAGAGCGAAGACGGATGGTCTTTATCTGCAGGTCGTGCCGGGCTCGAATGAAACGTACGGTTTTGCTCTTCGCACGCATGAGAATTGAGTGCGTCACTGCGGTGACGCCACCGCGCGCACGTACACCGGGCAGGAGTGCGCTGTCGCTGATCCCGGTTGCGCAGAAAATGATGTTTTGGCCCTTCGCCAGATCGTCCGCAGCGTATATGCGATCGAGATCTTTTTCGTAGCCGTCGGCGATCAGGCTTTTTCGCTCCTTTTCGTCGCGTGGCCACATTCTGCATTGCATGTCGCCGCCGAGGCATTTGATCGCAGCTGCCGCGAGCACAGCTTCCGGCGCTCCACCGATCCCCATGTAAAGATCGACGTCGGCATCGGGTAACGACGGCGCGATCGCTGCGGCGATGTCGCCGTCGCCGATCATTCGCAGCGACGCGCCTGCCGCGCGAATTTGTTCTACCATTTCTTTATGACGCGGCCGGTCCAGCATCATCACGGCGATGTCTTGCACTCGCTTGTTCACCGCGTGCGCAACGATGGCCAGCATTTCGGCGATCGGCGTGTCGAGATGAAGCGAATCGCCGCGTTTTTTCATGTAATCGATCACACGCGGTCCGTATGCGAGCTTCGACATGTAAAAAGATGGGATGTCGCGCAGCGCGACCTTCACGCCTTCCTCAGGACTTGCCGCCGCGATGCAACTGATCGAATTGGGCGCGCCCTTGGAAATGTTTGTCGTGCCGTCGATTGGATCGATGGCAATGTGAAATTCCGGCGAACCTGGATACCACGTGCCGAGTTGTTCGCCTTTGAAAATGCCCGGCGCGTCATCCTTGATTCCCTCGCCGATCACCACCTCACCGCAGATGTTCATCAGATCGAACATGCCGCGGATGGCGTCGCTCGCCGCGGCGTCAGCTGCTTCCTTGTCGCCGCGCCCGAGCCAGCGCAAGGAGTTCAGCGCCGCTGCTTCAGTTGCACGGACAAAATCCAGCTCAATAACGCGCTCAATATCCTGATAATCCTGTTTCGGCAGTCGCAGAGCCATGGACGGTGATTTTCACGCAGGTCGCGCGCGATGACAAGGCAACAGGAATGACGGCTTGCCTCCGGCCGCCGACCGTCGTGTAACAAAGCGGCCTCTAGTGCGGCTGCTAAAGCAAGGCATCAACGACTGCCAAATCGATTCGTCTCGACCATTTCAAAACGGGGAAGGCCGTCTTCCAGAACCACAGGGATCAAAGATACCGATGAAATTTTCGCATCGTCATTCAAGCCGACGTCGAGCAACGCACCGCGATTCCATGATGCGACAGTCGGCGCGCCGTCGAATACCAGATTACCCAGTGAGTAGGCAATTGGACGTCCGTGATAAAAATCGAGGGATTGTACACAATGTGGATGCGAACCAACGACCAGATCAACGCCGCGATCAATCAGCCAACGCGCCACTTCGCGTTGTTCGTTGGTGATTCGCTCGGTGTTTTCGATTCCCCAGTGAACAAGACACACCACAACATTTGCGTGTGATCGCGCTTTTGTAATCGCGGCGCCGAGTTTCGCTCGAAAAACCTCCGTGCCGATTTCGCTGCCTGGCTTACGGCCAACGTCGCTGAGCGCAAGCAGAGCGATTTTTTTTCCATCGGCCAGAGAGAAAAAACTCGCCTGGTAAGCATTCCGGGCCGGCGTTTCAACTCCGATCGGCTCAATTTCTTCCCGAAGCAGGTGCGCCGCGGAATCTCGCAATGCGAGCGGACCAAAATCGAGCGCATGGTTGTTTGCCAAACTCATAGCGTCGAAACCAGCGCGGCGGAGCAACGGCGCGGATTGTGCCGGAGCGCGGAACGCATATCGGTTCGTGGACGTGCCCAGATTTGAAATCGTGCATTCCAGGTTTGCGGCGGCAAATGACGCCTGACTAACGAGCGACGAAATATTCTTAAAGGGATCGATGCCGTTTTGGATCTTTGTTGCGCAACTGCGACCGAGCATGACGTCGCCGCCGAAAATCAAACTGGCCGCCGATTTTGCTGGAGGAACGTGATACAAATCGAAGCGATCTTTATTCCGCTCTCTAAGAAGTTGGCCCAGCGTCACGATTTCCGGGGCAACCGGTAGTTGGTGGGCTACAAGATCGTTTTCATCCAGAATGCCCTCAGGATCTCGGTCCTCGACGACTGCAGCGACATGTGTCCCAAGATGAACGATTACGCCTCGCTGCAAATCCTCCGCTGTAATTTTTGTCGCACCGGGTATGGCTGCTTGCGCCACAAGATCAAGAGATTGTCGCAATTGCCTGGGGTCCGACCATGGGATGCGCTGGCCCTGCCGGCGCAGGGCGTAAACCACAAAATTTGCGCAATCGGCACCGAGATTGGTTTCCGGTCCGGTATCCGAAGCGTCTGATAATTGGCCGCTGCCGAAAAGATAGGGGAGACCAAATTGCTCCGTCACAGCCGCGCGAAACCCGCTTCCGATGAATCTGCGCAATTCGATCACCGGTGTTTCGCGAATTTTTCCTTCGACCACCGCTCGCGCCCGCAAACGTACTGAGCCGCAATGCAACTGCCGATCGAACAAATTCTCTATTTTCGTCAGAGGCAGAACAGCGTCGTGACAATCAATCGCGACTTCAGTCCATGCCGGACGCGGCGCGGCGTTCGCGACAAAGGCCACTTGATCAGCCGATAAATCCGTTAGGTTGCAACGCCAAAACTTTGGAGTCAGCGCAAACCAATCGATTTTCTCCGGTTTCTGGGTCCAAGGTTCGACGACCAATCGGACATCAGCGGAATCGTCGGCTGGAAGACGCCAAACATCATCTGTTGAAGGATCGCGATTTTTGACTTCGAGGTGCAATTGTGGCGCTTCATCGTTCCAGGCACGTAACAAGTGCTGCCAACTCGCGCGATCGTGCCGTACGTTGATTCGCTCACGTTCCGACAAAAACCGCGCGCGAAGGTTCTGAGTCATTTGTGCGACATCGAATGCTGCGGGCTTTTCTCCTTTCAGCATCAATTTCTTGGCAAGATCCGAATGATCATTGGAAACCGTGAGAAACGGCTCAAATTCGATTTGCGCCGTGGGCAACGAAAGCGCTGATGTCAAAGCGAGGTGCAGCAGTCGATTCGCTTCGAGTTCGTTGTTCAAGAACGCGCGCGAAATGGCGAATGTGATGGCGCGGAGATTTGGCCGCTCAATCACGAAATTCCAAATCCGCGCGAATGCCTCTGCCTGCTTTGTCGGAGCGAGTCCCGCAAAGTAGTCGAGGTCAATTGTAATAATTAGTTGCTGCTTTGAGTCGATCTCCAGGTGTTCGAAATCTGAAACAAGGTATTTCTCCCGCAATGATCCGGATTTCCGCGGCGCCGCTTCAAGATGGCTGTCAAGCAATGCTGTTGCTTGCTGGCGGTGTTCCCGAATTTGAGATTCCGACAGTTTCTCGGCTGGCACCCAAATGACTTTTCCGATTGGCGCTGGCATGAGCGGCTCGATCCAGTTGAAGCATTGGATAGTGCCGTGATCGCGCCAGCGATCGAGCAGCGTTCGACGATCCTGCGCCGACGCTACGTTTCGGAGCGAGTCGCGAATTTTATCCGAGTCGAAAATGCCGGATGCGTCGCTGTGCGCATCGAAAAGGATGAGCGTATACGACTGATCGAGGTCGATATTTTGGGCCAGCCAATAAAACGTGCCGGCGTGATTGTCCTCGATGTAAATGGGCAGATGCTTCGCGGCTGTGACCGCAGGACTGATCGCAGTGAGCAGAGCAGCAAAACAGATCCCGGCCGCGCGTTGCTTCATCGCGCACCGTGAACTTCGGGCTTCTTACTTAACGGTGCGCGCAGCTCAACGAACGAAATGCAGGTGTCGCGAGACTGCGTGCCGCGATGCACGCCTTTGATGACCATTTTGACTTTGTTAACCGGCTTGACGTAGTTCCGCACCCGAATGAGGTACGGTCTTTCGAATTGCTCGTCGGCAATGCTTTCCGTAAATGTGTGCTCGTCATTGAGTGTGATTTCGAGCGCCCCGACGCGGTTGTTTTTCAACCACTTCTCTTTGTCATCGTAGTAATAATATCCAGGCTCGATCAGAATGCCGTAGAGTGGAAGCGGACGTCTCACGTTGAGGGTTATGCTCTCGCCAATCCCATCGCCTTCGACTCCTTCAGACCAGGGCGATTGAACCTCTCGGGTTGGATCGCCCAATATGTTAACGACATCGTAAGTATGTTTGCCCTGCGCTGCGAGTGTCGAGCTTGCCGTCGCGTCGTAATCAGTGTGGTCGAGAAAGTATTGGTGCTCCCTGAGAACGTATGTATCACGGTGGCGACGGTCTTCTTCAGAATATCCGGTCGGGTACGAATCGTATTTGGAATGCGCGATAATGCGAATGTCGTCGGCCAGCGTTGGCTTCAAATTTTCGAATTCCCATTCATAACGCATATCGCTGACTTTCTTGAATCGCTCCTTAGGTTTTTCGATCGAGACGTCCTCGGGCTCAGGATGCAGGACGTTGATTTCGATTTTGCCTTTCCCGATTGGCCCTTTCCACGTTGCTGCAGGCGAGAGCGAATAGGCAAAGGTCGCGTTACTTATATGCACATCATCTGACACCGATTCATCATTCTCCTCGTAACGCGCTTTATAATGAATCGTCACATCCCGCGTCTGATTTCGCTCGAAGGGGATTACCGATTTCTTCCATGACTTGATTGTAAACAGATCTTCTTGCCAGAACGGCCCCGAAGTTGCTTCGTCGCCTTCTTCTTTGTTGCTGCTTTCTTGATCCGATTCGTTCCTTTCCTGTTCGGGTTGGCTGCTCTTGTTAGTGGTTTCACTGGTTTCTTCTTTTCCCTCGCTGTTTTCCTGGTCCGGTTTGACGTTTTCCTGATTCGGTTTGCTGCGTTCTTCCTTTGGTCCAGCCACGTTTGCCCATTTCAATTCTTTTCCGTCAACTGTGATTTGGTAATGATCTAAATCGTCACTTTTTCCCTCTCTGTCGGAGTCTGGATTCGCTCCCCAGCGTTCCACTGGGAAAAAGAATTCCTGCTGCACCTTCGATCCTGTGTTGTGCATGCGGTAACGGACGCTCACGTCGGCATAATCCGGGTGCAGATCGATTTTGAGGATTTCATTTTCGATGGTGATATCGGTGTGCCGGTCGTTCTTGGAGGCGCTTGCGTTACCCGTTGACGGAATTCCGGTCTGCCAGGCGCCGCCGTTAGCAAGAACGATCGACCCGCTAGCGAAAAACAATGCGAGGGCGATCCATAGATTTTTCATTTCGAGCATGTTTTAGCACGTCGTGTCTCTGCGTGTCGAAGCCAGAATCTCATTCATCGGCTTGTGTTTAGCGCGATTTTTTAGTTGAATCGCCCCGTGAGCGCCGCCCCCCATGACGTGACTTCGACAGCTGCGACTGATGCGAGCGGGCAATACGGTGGTGTCGCGTTTACGACGACGCATTGGAGCGTGGTGTTAGACGCGCAGAGCGAATCGCCCGCCGCACAAGAAGCACTGGAAAAACTTTGTCGCACGTATTGGCGACCTATTTTTGCGTTCCTGCGGCGACACGGCCTTTCGCCAGCGGAGGCAGAGGACGTCACCCAGGGCTTTTTTGCGGAGCTATTGGAGCGCAGAAGTCTCGATGCCGTGCGCAAGGAGAAAGGGCGACTCCGTTCCTTCCTGCTTGGGGGCGTAAAATATTTTCTCGCCAACGAGCAGCGTCGCGCAATGGCGATCAAACGGGGAAAAGGACGGGGACTCATCCCGTTGGAAGAGTTGCGTACTGACGAGAGGTTCGAGATGGAACCATCCGATCCGGTAACCGCCGAAATGATTTACGAACGCAGATGGGCTTTGACTGTTCTAGAGCGCGTACTCAGCCGATTAAAGGATGAATACCACGCGGCAGGTAACGCTGCATTGTTTGATTGTTTGAAGGAATTGCTGCCGGATGAACCGGGTTCGCCGTCGCAGGCGGAGATCGCTGCGCGTTTGGGGATGACCGAAAATGCGGTCCGCCAGGGCTTTTACCGATTTCGGCAGCGCTATCAGTCGTTATTGCGAGAAGAGATCGCCCATACCGTGGCGACACCCGGCGATATCGAAGACGAGCTGCGCCATCTCATTACCGTGCTCGAAGCGTAGAGCCACAAATTACATGAAGGCTCGACACGAATTACACGAATTCTCACGAACATTCACACAGGTCAGCTTATGAATGTCATTCTGAGCGAAGCGAAGAATCTCGGATCATTTCTGGAGTGGTTCTTTGCAGGAACAGCCAGAGATGTTTGAAAGCCTGGCCTTATGCTTCGCATTTCGTTGCAGCGGTTCGCGCAACATGACAGCTTCGTTGATGAAGGGGGTTCTAAGGCGGAGCTAACTTCAGAACATTCGTGCAAATTCGTGAAATTCGTGTCTCGATTAGTCTGAGTTCCTGAAATTCGTGTCTGCGTAACGTATGAAAGAATTTTGCGGAGTACAAGAGGGAACGCGTGAGAACGCACCGACAATGATCAGGGTAATCAGAGTTTGCCGGAAGTGTGGTGCGAAAATTCTTTCTGACGCACCGGAAGGACTTTGCGGCAGGTGCGTGCTGAAAGCTGCGCTTGGCGATTTCGCGGACGCGCCTGTAGCCGGGGGCGATGACCCCGGCCACATGGAGCACGCCTCACGGGATGAACCGAATGTTGCTGCAAATGTTAGCAAAATTCGGGGTGCCGCTGAGTTGTTAGGCGAACTCGGCGACTACGAGTTACTGGAAGAAATTGGCCGTGGCGGTCAGGGCGTGGTATTTCGCGCTCGTCAGAAGAGTCTCAACCGAACTGTCGCCTTAAAAGTAATTAGCCTCGGTCAGTGGGCGAGCAAAGCGCACCTGAAGCGCTTTCGCCTTGAAGCAGAAGCTGCCGCCCATTTGGAGCACCCCGGTATTGTTCCAATCCACGAAGTCGGAGAGCGCGATGGTTCATGTTATTTCAGTATGAAATTCGTCGAAGGCGGGCAGCTTGAAGAAGTCGTTAGGCGCACGCCCATATCGATTCGACAAGCGGCGGAGTTAATCGCCAAGGTGGCGCGCACGGTCCATTACGCGCATGAACATGGAATTCTCCATCGCGACATCAAACCGGGGAACATTCTACTCGATGCGAAAGGCGAACCACATCTGACCGACTTTGGGCTTGCCCGATTAGTCGAGTCTGAAAGCAGTGTCACTCAGACTCTGGATGTCTTAGGCACGCCCAGTTACATGGCGCCAGAACAAGCAGTGGGAAACAATGCAGCTATCAGCAGCGTCACAGATGTTTATGGACTTGGCGGAGTACTTTACCAATTGCTAACGGGTCAGCCGCCGTTTGCCGGCGGTGCAACGTACGAGACTATCAAATTGTTGCTGGATACCGAGCCGAGGCAACCGCGCCTCTTAAACCCGAAAATAGATCGTGATCTCAGCACAATCTGTCTCAAGTGCCTGGAGAAAGATCCAAAGCGTCGGTACACGTCCGCTCTCTCGCTGGCTGAAGATCTCGAACGTTGGTTAAAGCATGAAGCGATTCAGGCGCGGCACACGGGAGTTTTCGCGCGAGGAAAGAAATGGGTGCGGCGCAATCCAGCTAGCGCGCTACTTGCAGCGTCTCTGATCGCGCTAGCTGCAGCTGCCGGGTGGATCATTTGGAAAAGTGAATTGATTCGGCAACCGCTTACAACTGGAATCGCCGTCCTTCCGTTTGAAAATCTTAATGACCAGAAAGAAAACTCCGTCTTCGCCGATGGTGTGCAGGACGACATTTTGACCAAGCTGGCGAAGATCGCCGATCTGAAAGTCATCAGCCGGACCAGCGTGATGGACTACCGTGGCAAACGGAATGTGCGCCAGATCGGTAACGAGCTGCGGGTATCTCACGTTCTGGAGGGCAGCGTCCGGAGCACGGGCACGCATCTTCATTTGAACGCGCAGTTGATCGACACGCGGACCGATACCCACGTCTGGGTTGAACAATATGACCGCGATTTGAACGACGTGTTCGCAATCCAAAGCGAGATCGCGCAAAAAGTCGCTAACCAGCTTCATGCCAAAATTACACCCGCTGAGAAAGTGGCTATTGAGAGCAAACCGACCGGGGATCTCGTTGCTTTCGATCTTTATTCGCGCGCCAACGACATTCTTTTTGGGAAAAATGTCGCGTATCCGGATTACCGGCAGGCTGTCGATTTACTGAACCGGGCTGTCGCGCGCGACCCATCGTTTCTCGATGCGTATTGCCAACTGGCCTTTGCTCACGATGAGCTCTATTTCGAAGGGATCGACCATACCCCCGCGCGGTTGGCCATGGCGAAGGACGCGATCGATTCCGCTTTTCGTCTGAAGCCGGATTCGGGCGAAGCGCACTTCGCACAAGCCGTGCATCTCTATCGAGGTTATGCGGATTATGACGGCGCGCTGGCCGAACTGGAAGTCGCTCGCCAGACTCTTCCCAACAACGCGCGCATATTTCAAATGATGGGCTTCATCCAGAGACGGCAAGGGCACTGGGATGACTCCAGACGAAATCTGGAACGCGCAGCCGAGCTAGACCCCCGTGACATACAGACGCTCATGGACCTTTCATCGGATTCCGCGAGGTTTCGCCGCTATGCGGAAGCAAAGGGATGGCTGACCCGCGCCCTAGCCGTCGCCGAACCCGACGACGTCCTTTTGAAACTAGCTCTCCCGAGCTGGGAGCTGGATGTGAACGCTAATACCCGGCCATTGCATGAGGCGATCGATTCGCTGCGGGCGACAAATCCCGCTGCCGTAAGATCCGCTACCGCTGAGAATGGGCTCTTCTGCGCATTAGCCGAACGCGATGGCGCTGCCGCAACACAAGCCTTGAGCGCGCTGGGTGACAAGGGAATTTGGATAGTTGATCAGGTCCAATTCAATCGCGCATTTGTCGAAGGCCTGATCGCACGCATGACCAACCACGAGCAGAACGCGCGGTCGGCATTTACCGCTGCGCGCGCGGAGCAGGAAAAAATCGTCGCGGCTCAGCCGGATTTCGGCCCATCGTGGTGCGTGCTGGGCATGATCGACGCTGGCCTCGGCCGAAAAGAGGAAGCGCTGCGCGAAGGCCGCCGCGCACTTGAGCTTCTTCCGGTGGAGAAAGATGCACTCGTCGGCCAGTATCTGATCAGATACTTTGCGGTGATTGCAGCGTGGGTCGGAGAAAAAGATCTCGCCTGCGAACAGCTTGTCATCGCCATCCGCCCTCCCAGCGACGTCCGCTATGGCGAACTGAAACTGATGCCGTGGTGGGATCCGCTCCGCGGAGATCCGCGCTTTGAGAAGATAGTCGCCTCGCTCGCGCCGAAATAATATTTTGAGTGGCACGCGTGCCGCCTGCTTTTTTGGCATAGCTCTCGCTGTCGGAGCCGACACCGCTGTATCCACCGCATTGCGACCTCTCCATATTTCTGCGTAACGAACGGCCAAACCTTACGGAGTACCTGGATGAACGGCCAGAAATGCGTTCTCAATGATGAGAAATCAAACAAGGCCAAAAAGGGAAAAGGAAATTAAATAAATGAAGAATCAAAATATCGGCTTCACAACAAGCGCTCGCCTCTTCAAGTTGGTACCGGCACTGGCAGTGACCGCAGTGATTGCTGTGATCATGCAAGTCACCGGGCCATCGGTGCGGGCGGACTTTAACCTGGCCAGCCTGAGCGGTGGTTACGCCGACGGCGCGTCGGGTTTCAGTTCCATCACGAACCAGCCAGCACACACCATCAGCGCATACGAGCCCGTTAGCGGTGTAGGGCTGTGGACGTTTGACGGCACTGGCAACGTCACGGCCAACCTGGTCTTGAACAATGGTGGCCACGTCGTCCATCCGAACTTCACCGGTACCTACACCGTGAATGCCAATGGTACCGGCACCATCAACTGGGTGTCATTTGGCACACCGAGAAGGCGCACCTTCGTAATTGGCGATGGCGGGAATCAAGTTAAATGGGTGGCAGACGATGTCCCCTCGATTGGCGGGGTGGTCGGTGGCACCATGGTGAAACAGTAGAAGCTAGCGTCTCTCCGCAGCGGTTCGCAATCAGCCGTCGCACCTAACGAGTGTGGCGGCTGATTGTTTTGGACTTCATGGACGTTCGGGTGCTTGATACGCATTGCAGCCCGATCGCGAACTTTTCACGCTGTACAGGTTCGTCTCGGTTAGCACTGAAGTCAGGTCACCGTGCCGACCGCTCCGTTTTAGCTCCGCAACAATTTTCGGTTCTTGCATCTTTCCGCGTAACGCACAGCCAAATTTTGCGGAGTACCTGACTGAACGGCCAGAAATGAATTCTCAAAACGAGAGGTCAGCGAAGGCCAAAGCAAGAAAAACTAATTAGAAAGAAACGACAACAATGAAGACAAAACTAGTTAAGAGCTTAGCAAGCTGTTCACTCCTGGCCTGCGCGTTCGTCAGTCTGGTCGCCGCGATGGTGCTTGGTACGTCCGATACCGCGCGGGCCGCGCTCGCTCCGCAAGCCTGCGGCGTTTACACGCTGAGGGGTTCCTATTTGTTCGCCACGCACGGATGGAACATCGTCGGCGGTGTTGCGCAACCAAAAGCCATCGTAGAAGGCATCGATTTCAACGGGGATGGCATATTGGTAAGCCCATTCGCCACAGTCAGCATTAATGGCACGATCCTCCATTCCAACGGATCGTTAGGAACCTACACGGTGAACACGGATTGTACTGGCACAGTCTCGTTTACCGGAGGCCCAAGCTTCGACATATTTGTCGAGCAGAACGGCAAGCAGCTGTGGATGATCCAGACCGGTCCAGGCTCACCAGTGTTTGAGGGGACTGCAACGCGGGTGCCGTAATTAAAGCTGTTCCGACGAGATTTGCCCTGTGACCGATTAGGGATTGGGGGCGTTCCATCCGCCTCAAACCCATAGTCTTTTATGTAATGAGCGACCCAACGTGGGCTAGTTCTCCAAGCCGGCGACGTGGTCAGCGTGCTCATGCATGCTGTGAGGGTGTAACGAAGGACGAATACGCAGAAAAAATTCGAAAGCGTAACCAAGATCGTCGCCGTAGTAGCGATTGAGAGTGTCCGGGCGGTTGTTAATCGTGAATTGCGTGCCCAGGCCAATGTCGATGCCGTTCCCGTGTGACAAGTCGCGAACGTAACCCAGCGTGTAGCCGGCCACAGGGAAGATGCGTGTGTGCGCTGCCTCGTTGAGCACCAGTTCGTGCCCGGATTTTCCGACGTGTTCCCATCGAAGGTAAAAGGTGTCGCGGCCACGCTGATAATTCGATTCGATGAGGAAGGATTCTGTTTTGCCTTCTTTAGTGGCGTTGTTCTGTCCCCAGACAAATGTGTTCGACCAGTTGGTGTCGTGGCCGAGCGGAAGGTTGTAAATTGCCGACGCGGTCGTGCGATCGATGTTCGTTTTTGGATCGAGCTCTTCTGGACTGTGGATGTAACCGTACGAAACCTGCAACGCCAGGTTTGACGTTGGGTTCCAGGAAAGCCGGCCGCTATATGAATCAAAACGCGGCCGGTCGAAATCGTAACGATGTTCGTCCGGTTCGCGTCCAGTGAAAATGCTTCCCTCAATTTTGACGTTGCGCCACTGCGCACCGAGCGTCGCGACGCCAAAGGTAATGTGCGTGGAGTCCTGCCAGTGATGTCCAATCGGTGCATCTGGATCATCCATTGCCGACGGACGATGCATGAATGCCGGCGGACCGAGCGCCGGCTCACCCGGATAACCGAAATAGACGTAACCACTGAGATCGTGCTCGAATTTCTGCGATACGCTGAATGAAAGTTCGTCGAAGAGATCGTGCGGATGTTGCCGGTCATGGAGCGGTTCTCCGTTCCAAGATTCCCCGGTTTGAAAGAGAAGGGGATAACCGCGTCCGCCTTCGGTTAGTGGATCGAGGCTCATCATTAAGCGCGAACCGATTTGCGCATTGTCCCAAAGCGGACGGGAAAACATCCCCATGAACCAGTTTGGCGCATCAATCCGATCGTCCCCACGCCGAGTGCTAACATTCGTGTACCGGGGAAAAATGGCGCCGTGCAGCATGAGCATGTTCTCGCCGAATATGAACATGCGGCCGTACATCGGCGACGAGTCTGGAATCCAGCTCGTCCCGGAACCTTCGCGGCTCATCGGATCGGCGAGATCAATCGACGAATGCATTTCCATCTGCATTTTTTCGTGCTCGTGGCGCGGTCGATTGCGGTCAATCGCCGCTACCTTCGACGTTGAATGTTGGACGTTGGGCGTTCGACGTGTCTTTTCTTTCACAGGCACGAGTTTCATCCCGCATTTCGGACAGTTGCCCGGATGATCGGTTATCACTTCGGGATGCATGAGGCACGTGTACTTCTGATTGCTCTCCTCCTGCAGTTGGCTCTGATGCTCGTGATGCGAGTGCTGAGCGATGGCCGTATGAGTCAGAGGCAGTATCAGTGCGCTCGCGACTATGGAAAAAATGTGCTTTCGCATTTCGTCTGGCTGTAGGGCAGACGCCTCGCCTGCCAAAAAGACAACACGGCAACCGGAGCGATTGCCCTACAAACAGTGCGCGATCGCGACTGCTCTAAATGATGAAAGGCGGAGCGTGAGCGAGAAGGCTCTGCTGCAAAATCAATTCAGCGAACGAAAATGCGCTGGGTGGACCGGTATCGAGTAACAGCGGCGCAACAGCTCGCGACGGATCGACAACGAAGGCGCTGGCCTGATTTTGCAGCAGAGCCTTCTCGCT
>DATDFM010000077.1:0-5165 GCA_036522635.1 Candidatus Udaeobacter sp.
CACCTCAAACATTAGGTATTTGGTTCGTAGGCTTCATCGACTGGTTAGATTGTTTGTGTTACTTCTTGGCTCATACCGCATCGCGACCGCTCCCGAGCGGAACTCAAGCCGACTTACAAGCTTCAAATCGATATGCTTCGATAGCCCCGCGAACAATGTCGGCCCATGGCCCGCCAGCCTGGGATGAACGACGAATTCGTACTGATCGATCAATCCCATGTCCGCCAACGCCCGTGCTAACTTCATGCCTCCCACAAGCACTCCCTTGCCCGACTCCGCCTTGAGCTGCCGAACAGCCGTCCGCAAGTCCCCGCGAACGAGCTCCGCATTCCAATCGACGCGATCCAGCGTACTCGACACAACATACTTCTTTGCCGCGTCGATCGCCCGGGCGAACGGTTCCGTCCAATCAGGCCTCGCTTCCGTCCCGGCCGATGGCCGCCACGCTGCCTTCATCATTTCGTAAGTCACCCGGCCAAAGAGGAGAGCGTCAGCCTGGGCCAGGTTCTCGACCGCGTGACAATGCAATTCTTCGTCCGCGATCATTGCACGATGGTCGCAGCATCCGTCCAATGTAACATTGATGGAATACCGAATGGATCGCACAACCTGCTCCTGGAGCGGACTACCAAGGAAGAGATAAGCCTCGGAAAAGTGTCTTGGCAAGCTGAATGAAATGGCGTTGGCAAGGGGCCGTTGACTAAATCGCGTGGTTAGATGGCTTTCCTAATTTGAGAATCGTGTCCAGCGTTTTCGTCCGCTATTTTGGCCCATTCTTTCAATCAACATCACGCCACTTTTTCAACGGCCATTCCTTAGCCAGCCACTCTTTCAAAGCGGAGAACATACCGGAAGCCTTTAAGCGTGTACTACGACCAGGTAAACCCAATGCTCTTCAACGGGTTTCTGGAGGAGCACCGGACAATGCAGGAATTGAAGTCGCCTCGTGCGACAGGAAAAGCAGATCGAATCAATAGCGGTAAGTTTACAGAAGTCAGCGCGAAAATTGAACTAGGTCGACTCATTACGTCGTTGTTGGCAACCACAAAATATAAGGCGCTATCCTACATGATTATTAGGCGATGCCTGACTCGACAGCCTTGTATCGCCCATATAAAAGATCGGCGTTTCGGCAGACAAAGGTCTGGATTTGGGACAGGGCACAGAACGCCTTTTCTCTCGGCGTTTCTCCCTTTTTCAGACCTCGCAGGCGCAGGGGCAATTATCGAGAGAAAGAAAGGAAAATTCATGAATTCACTGATTCACCTCAGAAAAACGGCTCCACTCCTTGCCACGATACCACTCCTACTGACCTGCATGATCATACGGTCTGCTCCGAACGCTTTCGGGGTTCTGCCCGCGCCTGATGGCGGTTATCCCGGAGAAAATACGGCAGAAGGTCACGATTCGCTTCTTAGCCTCACCACTGGGAGCTTTAATACAGCTGTCGGCTGGGTCTCGCTCCGGAGTAACACGACCGGCGCTCTTAACACTGCCGTTGGCGCTGGGACTCTCCTCGCCAATACGGCAGACCAAAACACGGCCATCGGCGCAGGAACGCTTTTGGCCAACACCATGGGTCACCACAACACCGCGACTGGCGTACTCGCGTTATACACTAACACTTCAGGCAACTATAACACAGCAAACGGCGACCAGGCCCTATTTTTCAACGCAACTGGAAGTGACAACACGGCAATCGGTCTCAAAGCACTATATAATAATACCTCCGGTGTATCGAACGTAGCCATCGGTGAAAGCGCTCTTCAGGGGAACACCGCTGGCAGCTTGAACTGCGCAATCGGTAACGGGGCTCTCGATAACAACACGATTGGCAATAGTAACATCGGCGTGGGTTTCCAAGCCGGTTTTAATCAGATCGGAGGCTCTAATAATATCTATATTGGGAACTTCGTCGGCGGTGTGGCCAACGAGAAGGACTCCTGTTATATCGCGGGTATTTTCAATCAAACAGCCGCTAATGGCGCACCGGTTGTGATTAACTCGGACAACAAACTCGGTACCGCCACCTCCTCGAAACGCTTTAAGGATAACATTAAGCCGATGGACAAAGCCAGCAAGGCGCTCTTTGCTCTTAAGCCGGTTTCCTTCCGCTACAAGAAGCAGATCGATCCTGCTGGCGCAATGCAGTTGGGCCTTGTGGCCGAGGACGTTGAAAAGGTCAACCCTGACCTCGTGGTGCGCGACAAGGAGGGAAAGCCCTACACAGTTCGTTATGATCAGGTGAACGCGATGCTTCTCAATGAGTTTCTGAAAGAACACAAGGCATTTGTCGAACAGCAGCAGCAAGTGCGGGAGCAACGCGCGATGATCGCACAACAGCAAAAGCAAATTGAAACCCTTGCCGCAGGGCTACAGAAGATCAGCGCACGGCTCGAAGTGAGTAAAACCGCATCGCAAACGGCGCTGAACGATCGGTAACAAATTGCATTTCCAACGAGCAGCAGATAAACCACGGAGGCGGCGTGGCCAGATCACACATCAAGATTTCGTTCGCTAGCTTCAACCATTGGCTAGATGGCTCCGGATGCCGGAAGGGGTGTTCAGCGTTTTTCGTCCGGTATTTTGACCCATTCTTTCCAATCGATATCACGCCCCGGAAAGGCGACTTTCTTAAACGGCCATTCCTTAGCCAGCCACTCTTTCAAAGCGGAGAACAGCCTCGCCTCCAAACCGCTCTCCAGCTCGCTTTGTCGAGCCCATAAGTATGCTACCGCGTCATAACCGCGCTTAGGCGTAGGATTGATGTAGACACAGCCAACGACTTTGGATTCAGACGGTGTTACCACCGTGTAGGCGAAGGAAGTGCGTCTTTGAAATTCCTTCTGGTGCCAGCCGAGGTCAATGAGGTCTTGTTCTAACGTAAGGCCCTCTGGCCACGTGCCACTCGGCCAAATACTTCTCAGGTGTTGCACACTCGTCATGACCGCATCGTAGTCCTTCACTACATCGTTCACGGTCAGCATCCGCAACCGGAATTCCTGCGTCTCGAGTTTTTCGGGAATTTTGAATTCCTTCGGGACGAAGGGGTTTGTCGATTGGGCCATGCTGCTCGCGATTGTGAGGAGTGACAGGGCTAATGAAATACGTAGACAAACTGCATTACCACTAGCAAGTAAACTTACGCGCCGCATTGGTCTGAATATACCATCTAGCCAGCAACAGATAAGCCACGGTCTATGGAAGTCTTCGCCGCGAGCCGGCTAGGGCCGCGGCACAGGAGTTGGACGAGTCCTTGGGGATGGGATGGGTCTCGATGATGGCGTTGGTGTGGCAGTCGCAGTAGCTGTAGCCGTAGCTGTTGGAGTGGGGCTGAAAGGACTTGGTGTTGGTGTTGGTGTCGAAGCAGTCACATCCAGAAATGCCGCACCGATCGGGCCCCAGGTCTGGAAGCCCTGGAAGTCGCTCACGCCGCGTCCGCGCACGAAGATAACGTGGCGGCCTACCGACAGCGCGCCGCTGTTTATGGTTTGATCGACGGCCACGGTGGGCGAATTGAACGAGCCGTTCATTGGGATGGCCTCGCCGCCAGCCCAGGGAGGCGTGTCAATGTAAAGTTCTGCTGCGCCTACGTTCTGGCTGAATGCGTTGTTCGACCAGGCGAAGTTAATGCTGGCGGTTACATGTGATAGCGCGCCTCGCGGCACTGATGGGGGATTGGTGACAACGGTGTTGGCATCGGGTCCGTGCGAAGTCAGATAAGGCGTGCGCGCTATCTTCGCTAGGTAAAGAAGCATCCCCTTATTCTCAGGCCAGAGACCCTGTGCCGAGCCACAACCTGGAGTATCTATGCACGAGTACGGGATAAGGAAGTCCTGGCCACCCAACTCGGTGGAGAAGGCGGCCATGCCCAGCTCACCGTACGCCCAGTCAATCGAGCCTCCATCAACCGGATATAACTCTTCGATTATCGAGCCGGAGGGGTAACTGTTACCGCCCGCGTTCGGCGCCGCCATGTGCGCGGCGATGTTGTTCGTCTCAGCGAAGTTAGGCATCTGCGTGGCAGTCCATCCCCACGTAAAGAGATTGACTCGCGCATTTGTGTGGATGTTCTGGTAAACGCCTGTGGCAGTGATAGGCGCCGGGTCGGTGTCGCCGGGGCCACGCTGGTCGGGCACGAGGGTACGAATCATGTTAACGATAGCCATATCCTCGGGGTCCGATCCCGCCGATGTCCCTCGATAGGTCTGGTCGCACACAGCACCGCTCGAGCCGCCGCAGCAGCCCCACTTGAAGGGGAAGTTGCGGTTGTTGTCTACGCCGAAGTGGTCAAATGCTGTGGGAGGCCAGGAGCACCCGCCGCCTCCGACGTTGTTGCCGTTCTTGCGGTAGTAGTACGGGCTGTTGCCTCCCGCCTCGACGATGTGATGGCCGTCAGGGTTGACTTCGGGCATAAGCCAGATGTCATGGTAGTCTACGAGCCAGTGAACGTCGGCATTGGTATCGTAGTTATTGAGCAGGTAGTCAATCATGCGCATGACGACTTCTGGCGTAGCGATCTCGCGGGCATGGATATCGCCATCCGCCCAGAAAACCGGTTTAGGGCCCGGTATGTTGCGGTTCGTTATATGTAGCACAAACAGGTCGTAGCCGTTCCATGGGCTGGGTAGGACACACGAACCTGGATTGGCTTTGCACCAGGAGTCACCGATGTCTATCTTTTCCACCAGATTGGGGAACTCGGCCACCTTCTGGTCGAGGAAAGCGTATATTTCTTCCACCGTCTTGTAGCCGCCGTAGAAAGTGAAGGGCAGGATTTGAGGGTGACTAAGGTCGCGACTGTTGTTTTCGTCTATCTCCACATGCAGGCCGCGCGCCCTCAGGTCATAGAAGAGGTCGCGATCGCGGATTACGGTGAGATAACCTCCTGTTGTGGGCACTTCTTCTGCGTTGAGTTCCTGCGCCAGCCGGTCGCGTTCGGCACGGTCGCGGAAGTAGACGCGCATTACCAGCGTATTGTACTTCTCGGCTATTGGATTGTTATCGCTTCTTGCCTGGGAGTGGCTCATCCCCATACCGTGATTGTTTGAAGCGTCAGAATTCTGCGCAACAATCTGCGATTTGCTGCTTCGGGCACTCATGTGCTCGGGGCCAGCCGCCAGACCGACACGCATAGCGACACCCGCCAGAGTGACTGCCGCGAC
>DATDFM010000078.1:0-2699 GCA_036522635.1 Candidatus Udaeobacter sp.
TATTTCGTCGGCATCTCCTGTAAATCCGTATCATTCGTGGTCAGTCCTGGTTGACCGCTAAGTGTGGCTTTGGTTGGCTCGTTTCCAACCGCGCGCTCACTTTCTGGATTTGCGCTGATTGCTGTTTGACCTGCGCGACGACGGTTTCCATTCCTTTGTTTAGCTGTGTGATCATCGCTTCCTGTTCCTGAATCTTACGAGCCTGCTGCGCGATCGTAGTCTCCTGCTTTGTAACACTGGAGGCCAGTTCCACGACTTTACGGTGCTCTTTGAGGAATTCGTTGAGTAACATTGCGTTGACCTGGTCGTAGCGAACGCCGTAGGGTTTGCCTTCCTTATCGCGCACAACCAGATCAGGATTCACCTTTTCCACCTCCTCCGCGATTAACCCAAAACAGGGGGTGTTTTTCGCATCGCTTTTGTAGTGGAATGTGACTGGCGTGAGTGCGAGGATAGCAGCGCTGGCATCCCGCATCGGTTCGATGTCGCGTTTAAAGCGGCGGGAGGAGGAGACCGGGCTCAACTGTCCATTGGAGGCGACTTGCACGGCGAGCGAATTGATAATGGGAAGGTGGTCCCAAATGCCAGCGATGAATGTGCGGGTCTGGACACCCTGACTGCCAATACGTATCGTGTTGCTCTCGGCTGCCACGCCCACCACATTGTAGCCGATATCGATATTGTTATCGCCCGTAGTGAGATTGCTGCCGGCGCCAGCGCCTATGGCTGTGTTGCTGCCGCCAGTGTTGCCATAGAGAGCGCTGCTACCGACTGCCGTGTTGTTGACGCCGGCGGTATTGCTCAGGAGCGCCGCATCGCCAACGGCCGTGTTGTTCTCACCGGTGGCGTTGCTCTCGAGCGCGAAAGTCCCACTGGCTGTGTTGAACGCGCCGCCGGTATTGAAAAAGAGGGCGAACGCTCCATTCGCCGTGTTCTCGGTACCGGTGGTGTTGCTTAACAGCGCTCCAGCGCCGGTGGCAGTATTTTCACTAGCGGTGTTGGCAAGGAGTGTCCCGGCGCCAATGGCCGTGCTAAGTGCGCCGGTTGTGTTGCTCCTGAGCGAATCGAAACCTACCGCCGTATTGTATGTCCCGCTGGTGAGGCTGAAAAGCGCGGCCTGCCCTTCTGCCGTGTTGCCGCCGGCATAGCTGCCATCTGGCGCCGGAGTGACTGCCTGCGCTATTGGGGAAAGCGCAAGCAAGCCGAGCGCCAGAAGTATCGTTGCGGTGATTATGCCTGCCCGCAGTGCTACAGCGTTGCAGGCCGGGTTGTTTCGATTTTTCATGATTTGAGTTTCTTTCATTGTCTTTCGTTGTTTTCTGAAAGCATCTTTGTCCACTAAACATCCGCCTTTGTGCCACTACGGTGCGGCATTGCAGGAAAAGACACGAACCCCAGAATACGTCGTGGCGGGTAGGGCAATCCTTTTCGTTCGTGTCGCTAATGCGTTTCGTCGCCCTCTTTCCTCTCTATTCGTGTCATCCGTGTTATCCGATGTCAGTTCTGCATCATTTACGGATTGTAACATCGCGTTGATGGCGTCGTAGCGATACAAGCGAAATAAGGGTCGCGACTCCAACAACGAGCGCTTTGGATTTTCCGGAATGAGTTAATGTTCTCATGAATTGTGCTCTCTTTCCCGCTGCGTTGCATTTTTTACCCTTTGGAGGTCCGAAAGAGGCGAAGGACTCAGCGGGCGAAGTGTCTTCGGCCCGATTCGGATTCGTTCGATGCTGCGGAGTTTGGAAAAAACTTAGCAGAGTGACAAGAATAAAAGTCTGTCCGCCAATCAGCCTCAAAGATCCCTAGTGCGGTGTAACGTTGAGTTATGATACACCGTGCTGCGACCAGCATGCGTCGGAACATAGACTTGCAATGGTGTTGTTGAAAAGCCGATCTCAAGCGCCGCTAGGCGCGACCCGTCTATAGCGTTGGCCAATAAATCCACCCAAGCTCCGTAGGAGCGGCACGAAAAAGCACTCCTTTCATGTCGCTCCTAACGGAGCTGGATCCATTGGGACATGGGGTTTTCTATAAATATGTCGCGCCTAACGGCGCTTCCACGCCCCAGAACCGGCTTTTCAACAGAGCCACTTGCAGTCTGTGTGTCCAGCGGGTTTGAAACCTGCTGCGTGGAAGGAACAGCGGAGAACATCTTCGCTGGGCGCACAGGGCACAGCCCTATGTTCCGAGCGTGCCCAACCGTTCACTTTCATCTGACTCACTGCACTCAGAATACGTGGCATGAGGAATTCTGAGCGTGCATTGTCAATCTGTTTGTAGTTACTATTCGGCCATGCACCCGTGGCGAATCACGATTGTGACGATGTTGATTCGGTTGACGGCATCTGCTTTGGCGGCCAACCCATTTCTGGAGGCCAAAGATGACAAGCCAGTGTCAGCATCGTTTCGCGGTACTGAGTGGAGTGACGACATCGGAGAAAAAGATATCCCTCTCACTGCCACGGTAGTGACAACGCGTCTGGCGAAAATGCCCTGGGGCGCAATTTTTAAGATCGAATTCACCGATATGAAATCGCGTGCTGCAAAGCCACGCGAAGTTCGGCCCGATTATTTTATTGTGACTGACGATAGGATCGTTCTGTTGAACGAAGAGGATAACGACGCCGCCGCTAAAAAGATTTCGGCACTCGACAAACCGCCGGACTTCGAACCGAACGACATTTACGGCATCAGCA
>DATDFM010000079.1:0-17177 GCA_036522635.1 Candidatus Udaeobacter sp.
CTGCAACGCGCCCGCATGCGCCAGCTCACGTTGCAACGTTTGCAGAACAAAGCGGAGCGCCGCGAGATCTTAAATGAAGGCGAAGACAACGAGCAGCCGGTCTTTTATCCCGATCGCTCAGAGGAACTGAACCGCGAGCGCGCGCAAATTCAGGACCAACAAGGAGCGATCAGGCATGGCAATGCAGAAGTTGGGCGGCTGATCGGCGACCTGTTCCAGCGTACACCGCAACAGCTCATCGAAGAATGGGATGATTCCGTTCCGATCATGTTGCTCCCGTTGCGTGTGGAAACGCGCTTCAAAGAGACTGAGCTGTGGGTGCGGGTCTTTCCCGATGAGATCGCGATCAACACGCACGAAAAACTTCTGACCGAACGCGAGCAGACGTTCGGTATGAGCTATTGGAAAGCATTGCGCGCCGCGAAAAGTGACGACGCCCGTAAATCGGCGTGGCAGGACTTGGTGAAACGTTTCGGCGCCAATCGCGCCGCGTGGGTTGCACTGCAAACGAAACCAACGAACTGGAGCGATCCGCCGCCAGCGAGTGATGATGCGTTGCAGTTCCCGAAATTCGATATTGCGAAGCCGGATAGCTGGACCGAAGCGCCGCACAGCCGCGTCATGCCCGATCGTTTTGTGCTGATGCTGTTTCGCGCCGGCGCAGCTGTGCATATCGTTGTTGGCAATCAGGTAGATGACATTGTGGTGGTTGGCCCCGCGCCGCTCGATGACGAAGGCAA
This sequence comes from Candidatus Udaeobacter sp., assembly GCA_036522635.1. Lineage (GTDB taxonomy): Bacteria > Verrucomicrobiota > Verrucomicrobiia > Chthoniobacterales > UBA10450 > Udaeobacter. The sequence continues at coordinate 741 of DATDFM010000079.1, forward strand.
GTCGACCCTGAAGCGAGACCCTGCGACCGGACGGCTCATCCTTGGTGACGAGTTCAGTTGGATTGCTGACTTCCCGCTCGCCGTCGAGAAAGGACTTGGATTTCGTGTCGCGTTGAATGCAGATGAGTCCTCCGGCGGCTTCGATCAACTCCTCGTGATCGGATTGAAATTGTCTGTGAATGAAACGGATACGCAGCAGCTAATCGAGGCGTTAATCGATAATCATCACTACTCCGCGAAAGGTTTTGTACTGATCAAGCAAGGAACGCCGACGAATAACACGGACAATGATTCCTCCGGTTTTGGCGCAACCGACCCGCAAGCCGACCAAAGCTTTTTCATCGAGACGGGGCCGCCGCTTTTCGCATTTGAAGCGAACGCTGACAAAGCGACTGACGGCCAGCGACTCGCCGAGTATCTCGGACTCGCTTATGACGCGCTGGCGCATATCGCCGGTGCGGACCTGACGGACCACGCCGAAGCAATCGCGATGAATAAGGCGCTCTACGCCGGCACACTTGGTTATTACCTGAACACGTTGCTAAATGATGTGATGAGCAACGACACGCTCGAACGCGTGCGCGCGCTCTTTAACGAATACGTCACTGGTCGAGGGCCGCTCCCGGCCGTGCGCGTCGGCAATCAGCCCTACGGTTTTCTGCTGACAAGTGCGTTTCCGCAATGGAGTTACGGCGCGTTTGCACAGCGCGTTTTCCGCTTCGAAGAAAATGTGCGGCGCGTACTCGCCGAGTTACAAGGCGAGTGGACCACGCTCAAGCCGCAACTTCCGCACATCAGTAAAGACACGGACGCAAATGCAAATCTCATCAAGGTCCTGGGCCTGCAGTCCAATTCCGCGGATTACTACCAGCGGGTCGGCTACAGCTACGATTATCTGCGCAACGAACAGCAGTTCGCGTTTGGTGGACGCTACGGCGCGGATGTCATTGGTATGTTTTTCGAGCGCAACCTGGCACGCGCTTTTCTCGCCATGTTCGGCTACGACCCGGCAAACAAGCCGGTGCCGCTGCTGTTGCAGTTGATCTGGCGTCATTACCAAACGCGACTGGATCGCGAGAATTTGATCGATGGACTGCCGTTATCTGAAACGCAAACGATCAAACCGTACGAGCTAGCGACGGGCCGCAATTACATCGACTGGCTGCTGGAGAACGCCGATAACACGCAGAACCTGGAAACGGAAGATTTCGGCGAAGGCGTATCGCCGCCGCACGCACTGCTCTATTTGATGTTGCGCTACGCCCTGCTGCACGAAGGCACGCACAGCATTTTCAATTTGCTCGAAACTGAGGGCATCTCTGCACAGGAGCTGGTGCGCAGCCGCAAGTTCATGAACATCAGCACGCAGCCGGATGTATCGCATTGGGAAGTCTTCCGCGCGCCGGCCAATCGGGTTTTGCCTAACGAATCGTCGAACCGGTCGCTTCTCGAGTTCGTGCAAATCGATCGATTTCGCTCGAATGTGGGACGGAACATCGGCGATGCAAAAGATGGCCTGACGACTCTGGCAAAACTGCCGACTGCTCGCCTCGAGCGCCTCCTCGCAGAGCACATCGACGCAGTCAATTACCGTCTCGATTCATGGCAGACGGCACTCTTTGATTTGCGCGCGCGTGCGCAACGGAGTCTTTCCGGCGAGCAACGCAAGCTCGGATTACATCTCGGCAGTTACGGTTATTTGGAGAATCTGCGGCCGGCGCCCGCGCGGCACGTGAAGATTCCCGAAGATGTGTTGCCGCAGGAGATGCGGGAGCGGGAGGATAACCTCTTCCTGGATCCGCAGAACGGCGGCTATGTGCACACGCCTTCGCTGAACCACGCGACCGCCGCGGCTATCTTGCGCAGCGGGTATCTTACCCACGCGTCGCCGGCAGAGCAGGATAAGCTCGCAGTCAATCTTTCATCCGCGCGTGTGCGCCGCGCGAAGTATCTCATCGACGGCGTGCGGAATGGCCAATCGCTCGAGGCGTTGCTTGGCTACTTGTTCGAGCGTGGGCTGCACGATTGGACGACGCGTGCAGTCGATCCGGTCATTCTCGATCAACTGAAACCGGCCTTTCGCCAGGCATTTCCGATCAAGCGCACCAAAGTTCCACAGCAGGGCATCACCGGGGACGCGGCAAAAATCACGGAAGACTTTTCAGTCACGAATGGCCTCGATCTCGCGCGCACGACAACACCGTTTCCCTACGGGATCGCGGAATTAAGCTCGTTGGATCCTACACAGACCGCCGCGATCCAGCAGGAAAAGAGCAACCTGGAGAATTCGCTCGATTCGTTGCGCGACGTGCTCACCGCGGAAGCGGCCTACCAGCTGGCGCTCGGCAATTTTGATCGTGCCGGCGCGGTAATGCGTGCCATCTCTGGCGGAGACATGCCTGTGCAGGCAGAAGTGATCGACTCCTCGCGCGGGAGCGACCTGAGTCTTACAAATCGCGTCGCACTGCATTTCGACCCCGGCGTGGTGACGAATCCATGGCCGGCGATTACGCTCAGCCGACGCGCACTGATCGAGCCCGCGTTTAACAAATGGGTTGGTGACTTGTTAGGCAACCCTGAGACCATCCGCTGCAGTGTGCAAAACAACGACGGGACGGTCACAGACGTGGTAAGCCTCGCGGATCTGCGGCTCCAGCCGCTCGATTTTGTTTTCATGATCGGCAAAAAAGTCGAAGCGACCGGATTCTCAGAACTGGAAAGCCGTGTTCGCTATTTCTTCGCGCAAAAGCACTCGTTAGCCGATGACGTCATCGTTAAAATCGAGTTCGCGAACAGTGGCAGTCCTGATCTTGCTGTGCGCTCCTTTGCCGAGGTGCTTCCATTCGCGAACGGCATTCGCGAGCTGGCAGGCAAATCGCGCCCACTTCAGGCACAGGATTTTGTTCCGACGTCCAAAGAGGTCACTGCGAGCGCAGATGATCCCGGAAACATCGACATCGCTGAGCTGCAACTGCGAGTCACGGGGATTCGTACAGCGTTTGATACGCTCTTCGCCGGCCTGCAAAATAAAGCGACGGCTTCGGACGTTGCGGGATTGCGGGGCACTTTGATTGATATCGCGACTGCGGGATTCGTGCACGCCTTTCCGCTGACGGCAGTGGGTTCCGATCAGGCGCAGCTCGACGTTTTGCTCGCTCAAAACACGTCGCTCCAAAAACGCTATGCCGACACGACAACCGATTACGACAAGAACCTTGTGCGCGTAAATGATGCCGCGACAAAACCGCCGCAGAAAGTGGCGCTCCTATGCGACATGGCGAAATCGTTCCTCGGTGATGATTTCGTGCTGTTACCTCGATTTAGATTCACTAATCCTTCCGAAATCGTGGCGGCATTCGGCGATCGCGACCAGTTAGTCACGTACATCGGTACTCTAGACGTGCCGTTGCCGATCGATGAATGGCTGCATGGCGTGTCTCTCGTTAGGCCAACGATGCACACGTTTGGCCTTGTGCGGATGTTCAGCGAGACGTTTGGCGTGAGTGTTGGTGATTGCCGTCCGATTCAATTGCCTTATCGCGCTAACGACAACTGGCTGGCGGTGGAGTTTCCCGAAGGCACAACGATCGTCCACGACACCATCGCGATGATGCAATGTTTGCCGCAGAACTTCACGCCAGGGGGCGTCCAATGCGGTTTCCTCATCGACGAATGGACGGAAACGTTGCCACAGAAAGAGGAAGTCACCGGCATCACCTTCAACTACGACACGCCAAACAGCGCGGCCGCCAATGCGATCTTGCTCGCGATCACGCCTGTGGAGACAGGACGGTGGGCTTGGGACAACCTGGTCGCCACGGTGCTCGATACGTTTGAGCGCGCGAAGCTGCGCGCGGTCGAACCGGATATGATCGACACCCTCACCCGCGTGGCGCCGTTGCTGCCCGCGACCATTGCTGAATTCACGACGGGCCAGAGCACCATCAATCTCGATTACGCGCGCAATCTTGCATCGGTAAATGCCGCGTCGCTCGCGCTAACCAGAAAGTGATCCGTATGGCTCTCGATACGCTACACCAGATCTTCACCAAGAACACAGACCTGTTGGCTCAGATTTATCGCGATCCGCAAATCACTGCCTACAACCGGCTGGAGCCGCGCGCGCGCACCGAAGATTTCGCGCGGAGCTTACGCGCCGAGATTCGCGATGCTCTGTGGATGGTGACCCGCCAGTGGCAGATGGGCGAGTTCGAGGCGGAAGACGCGGGCTCAGCGATTGATGCGCGTTTGCTGACGTCGCAGGTGCAGGTGGATCGTGTTTCGTTAGGCGGAGCGAACGCGCAGCCGTACGACGAAAACATTCCACTCGAGACAGTAGTCGAGGGTGAGACGATCGCCGTGGACGACGACAGGCTGGCGGCATTTCCACATGCGCTCAAAGTGCAGATCGCGCATTTCTTTCTCAAGTTGCATAGCGATGCATTGCGAACGACGTACGCCGAAAAATATCGAAGCGCATTTCCCATTGCCCCGAACCAGGCGGACTCATTTCGAGGGCAACCCGATGCACTGAATGTCTATGTCGCAACGAGCCGACGGGACTTTGATGGACAACAACTGCTTCGTGCGATTGCCGACGGCACATTCAACACGAGAGCCGGCATCGCAAATGTAGATCGTACGCAAATTGGCGAATACACGACTGCGTTGACGCAGTGGTTCTCTCGGCAATACTCGCAGCCCGGCAGTAAGGCGTGGGACCCGCAACGTCTTACCTATGCGCTCGAAGCCGCAGCGACGCGCTCTGACGGTTCGCAGCTCGTGCTTGACGCTTCGCATTACAACGAAGGCCGGCTCGATTGGTATTCCTTCGAGCTGATTCCGAATGGTTCAATTGCGCTGAACGATAACAATAACGAACTCGTGCCTCCACCAGAACCGCAGCAGCCAATCTCGTTCATCCCCGTCGCGGCGACGTTTCGAGGGATGCCGAATCCGCGATTTTGGGAAATGGAAAATCGCCAGGTCAACTTTGGTCAACTCGATGCAAAGACGACCGACACGCTACTGCTAACCTTCGCCGAGCTGGGTCTCATCTACGGCAATGATTGGTTCGTTATTCCGTACTCAATGAAGGCGAACACGCTTTGTGAAGTGCGCGCTCTCGTGGTCACGGATGTGTTCGGCGAGCGCACGCTTGTCCGCGCAGCGGACGAAGGCGAAGAAAACAATTGGCAACGCTGGAGCATGTTTAATCTGAGTAATTTTAACGAGCTCGGCAGTTACAACCGGCAGTTCTTCCTTCCTGCCACGATCACGAGCACGCTTGAGAGCGAACCACTCGAGCAGGTGAATTACACGCGCGATGAAATGACCAACATGGTGTGGGCGGTAGAAGAGATAATTCCGGACGGCAATGGCAAGGGTATCAGCGGTTATGACGCCGCCGATCGATTCGGAGTCGAGCCTCCGCCTATCGGTGCGTCGACCGCGCAAATCCGTTACGTCCTCGGCACAACCGTGCCGGAGAATTGGATTCCGTTTTTGCCCGTGCATCAGGCTGGCAGCAACCAGTCGATTCAATTTCGCCGCGCTGCCATGCCGAAGCTTGGGGTGCCACCGACCGATGTAGTCAGGCCAAAAGGCTTGCTGCTTACCGAAGTAGAGAAGCGTTACTACATCAATGAGGAAGAAATTCCCGCCGCTGGCACAGTGGTGCGTCGAAGCTATCAACGCGCACGTTGGTACAACGGCCGAACATATGTCTGGATCGGTCGGTACCGCGAGACCGGCCGCGGCCAGGCGAGCAGTGATTTGCGGTTTGATCAAATCGAGCCCGTGAAGCCGGGTTAGCCGGCTGTCGTCGCAACCACTAGCAAATCCTGGGAAGCTGTTCGCCGGAAAGCATGTCCACAACGCGTGTGCCGCCGGCACGCGTCTTCATCATAAGACGGTGGCGTCGTAACCATCCATTATCGCGTAAGGGAGATCGTAAGCGCGAATCCCACGATGTTCACGCCAGCCGGCCATGATCGTTTCAGCAATTCTGCCACCACTTCACAGCCAAACGCATCGTCGCCAAAAAAAATGTTCCCAATTCCAGCAACAAGGAAGCGTTTCATTTAAAATGGATTCGCATCACGTTGAGAAGCGAGTTGGATCAGGGATTCCCTGATACAAAAATCATAGAGGCACGATTTTGCATCGAGTGCTTTGCGGTCGGATTTTACTCTAACGACAGGGGCATCGAATGAATCCGCCGGTTGTAAACAGAAACTGGGAAACGATCGTCCCAAGTCGCATTTAAGGGAAAGGAGGGAAAAAATGAACAATCAGCATTATATGAGGGCCGGCTCGTCTCAGACTTCACGAGTTAGCTGGATCAACATCGTGCTGGGAATTTGGGTGATCATCTCACCCTTTGTGGTGCAGTTTATGCACTTCCCCGCGGCAATGTGGAACAACGTTATCGTTGGCATTGTAATCGCGATCCTGGCGATCATTCGCACAAGCGTACCGCGCCAAACAGGCTGGAGCTGGGTGAACGTGATTCTCGGAATCTGGATGATCGTCTCGCCGTTTGCACTTAGCGCTATGACTACTGCGGTACTTTGGAACAATATTATCCTTGGTATCGTCATCGCGCTCATTGCCACTGGGAGCGCCAGTTCGACAGAGCCCGCTACTGCGTAGTATCGGGTGAAAATGCGCGCGGCGTTTTTCGGCGACGTCGGAATACGTCACTGGGGACTTCCGCGCGCTGGGCCTGTCTTCTGATAACCCTGGGTACAGTTCTTTCCGTGTCGTTTCAAACCGGCTCGACTTCGTTGGCCGAGTAAAAGAATCGATGAGCGATATATTGCATCATGCCGATGTCTCGCCCCGGATCATCTTCCAGCACGACTGCAAAGTGCACATTTTTTGTCTGCGCCTTCTTCGACTGATCGATGAACAAGGATTGGACCATTATTCCTTGGCGTGAATCTTTCTAACCGCTTTGACAATCGAATCGACTCCCATCCCGTAGTACTCGATCAATTCTTCCGGTTTGCCCGATTGTCCGAATCTGTCGTTGACGCCGACGAAGGCCATGCGAATCGGATGCGTCTTTGTCAGAAATTCCGAAACAGCAGAACCCATCCCTCCGGCGATTTGATGTTCTTCCACGGTTACGATCCCGTCGGTTTCCCTGGCCAGGGAAACAATCGCTTCCTTATCCAATGGCTTGATAGTAGAAAGATTCAGAACCTTAATCGCAAACCCATCAGCTTCGAGTTGTTTGGCAGCGAGGAGCGCCTTATGCACGAGGGAACCAGTCGCTATGATCGCAACGTCAGCCTTACCGTTACTCTGGTAAAGAATCTGTGACTTACCTATCTCGAACGGCGTTTCGTTAGTCGTGATAATCGGGGTTTTCTCGCGTGCGAGGCGGATGTAAGTGGGGCCTACATTCTCAGCCGCAGCCAGGGTCGCTTTCTTCGCCTCAATGGCGTCACATGGCGAAATGACGGTCATTCGCGGTAGCACCCGCATCAATGCGAGATCCTCGAGTGCCTGATGAGTGCCTCCATCCGGCCCCACTGAAACGCCGGCGTGGCTTCCGGCAATTTTTACGTTCGCGTTGTTGTAGCAAATCGTGGTCCGAATTTGCTCCCAATTGCGACCGGGACTGAACATGGCGTAGGAAGAGATGAAGGGGATCTTGCCCGTGGCCGCCATGCCCGACGCGACGCTGGCCAGATTTTGCTCTGCAACCCCGAGTTCAATAAAGCGCTCCGGAAATGCTTTCTTGAACAGAATCATTTGCGTTGATTCCGTAAGATCCGCGCAAAGCCCTACCACATTTTCATTTTCCTTACCTGCCTGGAGAAAACCTTCACCGAATCCTTTCCGAATCGCTTCTTGTTCTACATCTTTCTGGAAGACTTTCGGGTTTAGCTTACTGGTGCTCACTTTTAATCTTTCCACCGAGGGTGCGTAACTCAGCTAAAGCCATTTTGGCCTGCTCTTCGTTAGGCGGCTTACCGTGCCAATGAAAATCGCGTTCGAATTCTTTCACGCCTTTCCCTGGAATCGTATGCGCGATAATCAGCGACGGTTTTTCAAAAATTCCCTTGGCCTCATCTATCGCTCCGACGATCTCCCTAAAATTGTGGCCGCTGATTTCCTGTACATGCCAGTTCCACGCTTCCCACCGCTGGCGCAGCCGTTCGAGAGGCATCACATCTTCAGTGAACCCATCGATCTGGATGTTATTGCGATCGATTATCGCGATCAGGTTCCGTAGTTTTTCCTTGCCCGCCAGCATGGCTGCTTCCCAACTTTGCCCTTCATCCAACTCGCCATCGCTCATCAGACAATAGATGTAGCGTGAGCTGCTTCGGCCGCGATCGATTCGGTCTGCCAACGCCATTCCAACAGCTTGGGAAAGCCCTGAGCCAAGCGGACCGGAGCTCGTCTCGAGCATGGGCAAGAACTCGCGGTGCGGATGACCTTGCAACCGCGATCCGAATTTCCGCAACGTCTTCAGCTCGCTTACTGGAAAATATCCCGCATAAGCCATTGCCGCATAAAGAACCGGACAGATGTGACCATTAGAGAGAACCAATCTGTCGCGATCGGGCCAGACAGGATTTTTAGGATCCTGGTTCAGGACGTGAAAATAGAGTGCAGTGAAAACGTCAGCCATCCCCAGTGGTCCGGCAGTATGACCGGAGCCAGCCTCCAAAAGCATTTCAATGATCGATTTTCGAATGTCGTTGGCCCGTTTCTCCAACGCGTAAATTTCATCATCGTCTAAAGCCATATCGACATTTTCGGCGTCAAAACTGCAGCGGGACATGTGCAAGCCTCGACGCCACAAACTTAGCGGGACTGCGCGGTTTCATTCGTTCCCAAGAATGGATCGCACGCCCCTGCAAGGACGGTTCCTTTTGATGCGCTTTACACCGCCTCAGTGATTCAACGGCACCCAACCGCGGGTGAAATAATCGGTGAGTGTGAGTGATAACATGATGAGCAGCCAAATGATCCCTACACTCATCGCCAGATGTAGCAGACGGCTGCTCCCTTTGATGTGCATGAAAAAGAGAGCGACGAGTAAGGCTTTAATGGTGGCGATGGCTAACGCTATGATGACGTTGAACATGCCGAGATCGATGTACCCGATGATCCAGGTGAGGGCGAGCAGGAGCATCAGCGCCGCGCAATTTCGCCAGTAAATTTTTGCCGGATGTGTGGCTCGTTCCATTAGCGGTGTCCTGCCAAATACAAAAGAGGAAACAAAAAAATCCAGACGATGTCGACGAAGTGCCAGTAGAGCCCGGCGATCTCGATCGGCGTGAAGTGACCAGTGGTGAATTTTCCGGTACGCGCCAGGAGAGCCAAGGTCAATATCACGCAAATTCCGACCGTCACATGGATGGCGTGGAGGCCCGTCATCGCGAAATACAGCCAGTAGAAAATCTGCGCGTGCCCCGGATTGGGTTGGTGCCATTCGAAATTCAAGACGGGCACCAGATGGTCGGTCCAATCCTTGTTATACTCGACGCCTTTCAGAACCATGAAGATGATTCCGAAAAAGGCCGTCCCCAACAACAGCCAAATCAATTGTTTCTGGTTTCGAAGTTCGGCCGCGCGTACCGCCAGCGCCATCAGTGTGCTACTGAAAAGCAAAATGGCTGTGTTGATTCCGCCGATCAGAATCACCGTGTGATGACTCGCAGCTGCAAAATCGCGCGGGTAAAGCGAACGAAAAACCGTATAACCCAGAAATAGACCGCCAAAAAATAACACCTCGGTTGCGAGAAAAACCCACATTCCAAGCTGCGCGGCGCTGCGCTGTTGCCCGAGATCGTCAAACTGTTCCTGAACGAATTCGACCGAGATGTCGCTGGTCGTATTCATGTTGGTAGGTACGGACCGCCGGGCCGTCCGTGTATCGCCGTTGCGTCGCAGAGCGTTAAACAATCCCTCAACGACCTGCACACACACATTCGTTGCGGCGCGCCCAGCGGTCGCGCCTTACCAAAGAACGTTAACTCTTCAAATGCTGGCGAGATCGAGATCGACATCTTTTTCCGGTGAGTAGTCGTAGGGTTCTCCCGTCACGATTGGTGTTTTTTTGAAATTATGCGTCGGCGGTGGCGAACTGGTTTGCCATTCCAGTCCGGTTGCCCGCCACGGATTTGGCCCGGCAACGCGGCCGTATTTCGCCGACCAGATGAAATAAATCAGCGGCATCACGTAACCGACGCCGAGAATCGAAGCGCCGGCAGTTGACAGCACGTGAAAAACCTGGAACTCCGGCGGGTACACGTGATAACGGCGCGGTTGCCCGAGATAACCGAGAACGAAAAGGGGAAAAAAGGTCAGGTTGAATCCGAGAAAGGTCGCGAGGGCGGCGAGCTTGCCCCACATCTCGGGATACAAACGGCCAGTGATTTTTGGCCACCAATAGTGCAGCCCGCCCATGAAACCGGTGACCATTCCGCCCACCATGATGTAATGGAAATGAGCAATGACGAAATAAGTGTCGTGCACGTGAACATCGACTGAGAGTGCGGCCAGAAAAAGTCCGGTAAGACCGCCGATCACGAACAATCCAATGAATCCCAATGCGTAAAGCATTGGAGTGGCGAAATGTATCGAGCCTTTGTGCAACGTCGCGGTCCAGTTAAAAACCTTCACACCCGACGGAACAGCCACGAGAAAACTCAAAACCGAGAAAATCATTCCGGCGTAAACCGATTGGCTCGATACAAACATGTGATGTCCCCACACCAAAAACCCAAGAATCGCGATTGCCATGCTGGCGCAGGCGACCCACCCATATCCGTAGATCCGTTTGCGCGAAAAACAGGCGATCACTTCGCTGATCACGCCCATACCGGGCAAAATCATGATGTAAACCGCTGGATGCGAATAGAACCAGAACATGTGCTGAAATAGAATTGGATCGCCGCCGAGGTTCGGGTCGAAGATTCCCACGCCCCAAATTCGTTCGAGCGAAATCAAACCAAGCGTGATCGCGAGCACCGGCGTCGCGAGCACCATGATCAGGCTTGTCGCGTAAAGTGACCAAACGAACAGTGGCAATCGAAACCAGGTCAAACCCGGCGCCCGCATTTTGTGCGTGGTAACTATGAAATTGATCCCGGTGATGATGGTGGCAAAACCGGCCACGAACACTCCCGCCGCCATCGAGATCACGTGCGAGTTCGCGTAAGTCGTGCTGTAAGGTGTGTAAAACGTCCAGCCGGTATCGACGCCTCCGCGAATGATCGACCAGGTGGCAAAGGCGCCACCCATGATAAAAAGATACCAACTCATCAGGTTCAACTTCGGAAAGGCGACATCGCGGGCGCCTATCATCATCGGCAACACAAAATTTCCGAGCACAGCGGGAATCGATGGAATCAGGAAAAACCAGACCATCAAGGTTCCATGAATGGTGAATAGCTTGTTGTACGTCTCTGATGTCATCAGGCCGCCGGTCGGATAAAGCAGCTCGATTCGCATCAAGGCGGCGGCGACGCTGGCAATCGCGAAGAAGACCAGAATCGTAAACAGATAGAGAATGCCGATGCGTTTGTGATCGGTCGTGAGCAGCCACGAACGAACGGTGTGTTCGCTTAAATAGTTTGGACGCGCGAACTCGCCTTCGGTCTTTATATCAATCTCGGTGGCGACGGCGACATTCATTGCGGCGGAGGCTCCTGCTTACCGATTGCCTTTACGTACGCGATCAACTGCATGATCTCTTCCTCGCTTAAATGGCCGGAGAAGCTCGGCATGATGTTCTCGTAACCGGCCGAGATTTGCTTTGCCGGCTGCAAAATCGAATCGCGCAAGTATTGATCGTCTGCCGTGACCACGGTTCCATCGGCAAGCGGTACCGGGTTTCGATAAAGACCCTGCAGTAGCGGCGCGTGGAATTTCGAATTCAGCGCGTGGCAACCGCTGCAACCACGATCGTGAAAGAGACGCTCTCCCGCGCGCACGATCGATTCGGTTTGCTCGCCGGTTTTGAGCCAGTTTTCGTACGCTCGCGGTTGCATCACCACGACGCGACCGATCATCTGCGCGTGCTGCGTTCCGCAATATTGCGAACAAAAAATATGATATTCGCCGGTGCGCGTCGGTTTAAACCATTCGCTGGTGTATTTTCCAGGCACAACGTCCTGCTTCACGCGAAAGGCCGGCACAAAGAAGCTGTGGATCACGTCTTGGGAGATCAGGGTCAGGGCGACGGTGCGATCGACGGGGACATGCAGTTCGTTGATTTCACGTTTCCCTTCGGCGTGCTGGACTTTCCACATCCATTGCTTGCCTACCACCTGCACGCCGATTGCATTGGCTGGGACTCGTTCGATTCGAAAATAATCAAGCGCGCCCCAGGAAAATATCGCAAGCCCCATCAATGTCGGCAGCGTTGTCCATCCGAGCTCGACGAGGTCCGAGCCGTTCGACGGATTCGAACGGTCAGCCGGAGAACCGCGCCGGTATTTGATGCAGAAGAAAAGAATCGGCAGAAAAATAACCGCTATAAAAAAGAGCGACATCAACGTGAGTGCGAAAAACAGCGTGTCGACTTGGTGTGCGCTCGTCGAAGCTTGCGGCGGAAAAAGATGAAACTTGTCCATACCGGTTAGTGGTAGGGATCCCGCAATTGCGGGAGGCCGTCCGACGATAACGATTGCGCTGGAATTGATCGGCGCGCTCGGCGATCACGCGCTGCCATCCATGCGACTAATAACATCAGCGAGATGAGCGTGCCGGCGCTCGCGATGCGCAGGACCGACAAGATCAGCGGGCCATACTTGCCGGTGATTGGATTGTAGTGATAACACAGCAAAAAAATTTGAGAAACGACGGAACCGGATCTGCCTTCCTTCGCCCCCGCGAGGGCGTCGCGCAATTCGGTGGAATTGAATGTGACCCCAAAAACGTAACGCGAAATTTTGCCACCTGGCGTGAGGACAATAACACCGCTCGGATGAGCGTATTGTTTGATTTGCGGGTCGTACACGTAGCGATAACCGGCTTCATCACTGATTTGCGTAATGGCCTTCTTGTCGCCAACGAGGCAATGCCAGCCAGCAGCTGCGCCTGGCCTTCCGTATCGGCGAACGTACAGCGTCTTCCGTTCCGCCGCGGCTGCGGGTGTTTCATCGGGGTCGATGCTTAGCTCGACAACATCGAAGTCTGCGCCAACGTTAGCGCGCAGATTCTCAAGCGTATTGATCAAACCGTCATTGATCAACGTGCAAAGCATTGGGCATCGGTAATAGCCAAGAACGAGAATTACCGGTCGCTTTCCCAAAAGGTCGCCGAACTTCAAAGCGTGCCCTTTTTCATTTCGGAAAACGAGATCGCGCGAAATCTGTTGGCCGGGGTGCTGTTCGAATTTGACGCGGCTCAGGTCACCAGGAGTGAGGGCGAAAAGAGAACCTGCGAAACAAAGAAATAAAATCGCCGTCATTCCGAACGAAGTCGAGGAACGCCGCGACGCCACGGTCGCAGATGCATCGGGATGCCTCGACTTCGCTCGATATGACGAAAAATTTTTCATTGCTCGTTAGGCATCTTGAACCGTGGCGGAGTCGCTGTTTCGGCCGGACGCGCCTGCATCAAACTCAGCGGAGTTTGTCCCGCACCGACATCCGGCAAACCGCGATCAAGAAGAAGTTGCATCGCCCGATCAATGGGGATGCGGACTTTTCCCGCCTTTCGATCGATCCACCCGTAAGAATTCAGATCGGCGTCTTCTGCGGCTCTCAGCTCTGCCAGACTTGCACCGGGTTTCACTTCGAGCCGCGGCTGAGGAAATTCTTCAACTCGCGTTGACGGAATATTCACCTGGCCGGCGGTTACAGCGGGTTCGTGCGCCTTGAAATAGCGCATCAGTAATGTGACGACGATGAAAATGGCGATGCACGACAGCAGCAGAAGAAACGCGATCGTAAATATGGCCGGCACGTCTACGTCCTTTCGCTCGTGACCCTCAGTGCCGGTGTTGGCGTTCATGCTGGCATGGCTACAGCGAACCGCGGGTCATTCAGCGGCACGACTGGCCTTCCTTCCATGTTCTTCAAAAATACAGCAAACCAAATGCCGCCGATGCCAATGAATGCGACGATTGCCCACCAACTGAAATAGAAATGTCCCTGATCAACACTCGGCGCAATTGTCCACCATACATCGACGATATGCGCGATCAGAATACATCCTGCTACGCTCGCCAGAGTCTGCACCCGCCTCTTGACGGGGCGCATCAGCAGCAAAAAGAATGGGATAAAAAAGTTAAAGAGAAACAGAAACGCACAAACCCAGCGCCAACCGCCTGCTACGCGATTGAGATACCACGAGATCTCGTGGGGTAAGTTTCCAGCCCAGGTAATCAGCAGTTGTCCAAATTGGAGATAAGCCCATAGCATCGTGAACGCGAGAAGCAGGTTTCCAATCTTGTGAAGAGTTTCATCTATCGAGATTATCGCCGCGAACTGCTGATTGCGCCTAACCACCAAAAGAAGCGCAATTACGAATGCCAATGCGCTTAGCATCTGGCCGATGCAAATCATCACGGCGAACATCGTCGAATACCAATTCTTCTCCAGAGACATCAGCCAATCGAGAGAGGCAAAAGTCATGGTCACCGGATAGATGACCAATCCAGGACCACTGAGGGTCCTCAATTTGCGGGTCGGCTCTACCGAGGTCGTTGCGTCCTGCTCCTTTGACCATTTCAAAAGGAAATGCGCCATGACCATCCAGATGGCGAATATCACGGCACTCCGGACGATGTAGCCCGGCGTGTTAAGGTAAGATATCCTGCTGCGCAGAATCTCGTTTGCAGCGACGATGGAAGGATTTTTCCACGGATAAAGCTGCGGAAGCCCGAAAAAGACGGGGATAAATAAAACAGCTAACAACGGCAAAGTACCCACGCTCGATTCCAAAAATCGCCTTACGCTGTAACCCCAGTAGCCGCTGGTAAGATGATGGGTCATCAATAACCCGAGTGCGCCGAGTGAAAGCCCGAGAAAGAATTGGTGGCCAAACAGGTAGGCCACAAAAAACTCGCGAGGAGCAAGGATCCAGCCTGCAACGCAACCGGCCAGCCCCAGAATGCCCACGACTGCTGAAATAAATTTTGCGCGATTCACCGGGCTGTTCGCGGTAGACATCATTTTCCGTTGTCCAATTCCTGTCTCTCAGCGGGAGTGAGCTCAGACTCAGTGGCGTTATGACTAAGCTGCAAAGCGCGGATGTACGCAGCGATTGCCCACCGGTCTTCGGGCTCGACACGGGTCGCGTAGGAGTACATGACCCCGTATCCATTCGTGATTACGTCGAAGAAATGTCCTATTGGCGCGTTCCGCAGACGCGGCACGTGATAAGAGGGCGGCTGCGGAAAACCGCGCAGCACGACCATGCCGTTCCCGCTCCCGGTGCGGTCATGGCATTCGGCGCACATCATGTCGAACCGTTCACGACCGCGCGCCAGCAGTGCCGGCGTCAGTTTGACAGGAAGCTGCGTAATGTAAGTGCCATTTGTTAGGCCACTGTAAAACGCATCATTGGCACGAGCATCTCCGCGCTCGACTGTGTGCGGCGGAATCGGCCGTGCATTCGCTTGATTGGAAAAGAAGTCACTTTCAGAAAGCGGCTTAGCTTTTGGCTGGTTCATCATGTCTGGCCGGCAAGCCGCGAGGAGCATGATTGCGAGCAACAGCGGCGCGCCCGGCGGTCGCGCCCTACCAGCTTTGTCGCGGCTCATTCCGACACCTCCGTAATCGAAAGAGGATTGAGCTCCTGCAAGAACGCGCGCGTCTCTTTGGGATTAAATTTTCGATCCGTTGCTTCGATGCACAGAAAAAATCGGTCTTGCGACGCCCTATCGAATTCGGAAATGCCAAAGAGCGGGTGGTGGGGACGCGGCAGGCCATTGAGCGCAAAGGACGCAAAGAAGGCCGTCAGGCCTGCGCACAGAACGGTTAATTCGAACGTGATGGGAATGAATGCAGGCCAGCTGTGAATGGGGCGCCCGCCGATGTTGATCGGATAACTGATCGCGTTGGCGTACCACTGCATGAAATAGGCACCCACACCGCCAACAATGCCGCCAATTAAGACCAGTAGCGGAAGCCTATTTTTTTTTCCAAGAGCTTCTGCCAATCCTTCCACAGGGAACGGCGCATACCCATCCATCTTACGAAACCCAGCACCATAGGCTTCCTCGGCTGCGTGCATCAGGTCTTCCGGTGTGGAAAACTCAGCCAGCAATCCGTAGCTGTTGTTCATAGCGTGTTAGCTTTCTGCGGCTCGGCGACTAACTCGCGCGTTTCCGAGATCGAGATCATTGGCACGAACCGGATAAAGAGGAATTGCAGCGTCAGAAAAAGCCCAACGCTTCCGAAGAGCGTCATCCAATCCCATTTTGTGGGATAGAACATTGCCCACATCGCCGGTGGA
>DATDFM010000080.1:0-9863 GCA_036522635.1 Candidatus Udaeobacter sp.
CAAGGTTGCCGAGCCGGATGATGTCGAGATCTATCGACCGTGGGCGCAGGACAATTACAACTTCCTAAGCGTTGATGTCCGCAGCGGGCTAACGGTCAGCGCGGTGACGAAGCTGGCACGTGGCGCACTGGCGAAAGTCGATCCCGGTCTCGCGGTCGCATTGCCACAATCGATGGGTGCCATCGTGGCGCAAGCGGTGGGTCAGACGCGGTTGATGACGTGGTTGCTGGGTATTTTTGCCGGAGTTGCATTACTGCTCGCCAGCATCGGCATCTACGGCGCCGTTGCCTACAGCGTCGCACAGCGCACCACTGAAATCGGGGTTCGCATGGCGCTCGGCGCTCAAACACGCGATGTACTGACACTTGTCGTTAGGCAGGGAATGGCGCCCGTGGTGAGCGGACTCATGATCGGGATCGTCGCAACATTCGGGCTGAGCCGACTCGTGTCCGCGCAGCTATACCAGGTTTCCGCTCATAATCCGCTGGTCCTCATGGCCGCAGCAAGCTTGCTCGCAATAACAGCTTTACTTGCGTGTCTGCTGCCAGCACGGCGCGCCACCCATGTCGACCCCGTTCAAGCGCTGCGCGCCGAATGATATGAACGATCTCCGCTACAGCTTACGACAACTACTCAAGCATCCCGGTTTCACGTTTGTCGCCATTCTCACTCTCGCGCTCGGAATCGGCGCGAACACCGCGATTTTCAGCATCGTCAATGCGGTGCTTTTGCGGCCACTGCCGTACCCGGAATCGGACCGTCTCGTGCTTATCCGCGAGCGCACAAACATTTTCGATTCCGGTTCGGTTAGTCTGCCAAATTATCTCGACTGGCGCGCCGCTCAGCGCGGTTTCACCGATCTGGCCCTGATTCGGCGGGATGATGCTAATTTGTCTGGCGCTAGCAGCGATATCGAATCGGAACGCGTCGGTTGTGGGCGCGTGACCTACAACTTTCTCTCCATTCTTGGTGTTCCCCCCGAAATCGGCCGCGATTTCCGTGAATCGGACGATGTGCCGCATTGCAAGAAGGTCGCGCTCATTTCCGACGCGTTATGGAAACGCCGCTTTGGCGGCTCGCGTGATGTCATCGGGCGATACGTCACTGTCGATAGCGTGCAGCGCGAAATCATCGGTGTCCTCCGGCCGAACATTAAAGTGCCGCGTGCGTCACAGGTTTACATCCCGTTGGAGGATTTGCGCGCCGACAAGGATTACCTGAACCGCGACAACCATCCCGGATTCTCCGCGATCGGCCGTCTCAAACCGGGCGTGACGCTTACGCAGGCAACAGCCGATTTGAACAACATCGCGACTGAGCTCGAACGTCGCTACCCTGAATTCAACACAGGGCGCCGCATCACCGCGCTGACTCTTCTCGATTCCGCGGTGAAAGATTACAAACAGGGCGTCTCGTTGCTTCTGGCTGCGGTCGGTTGTGTGCTCCTTATCGCCTGCGCTAACGTGGCGAATTTACAACTGGCTCGCGCACTCGGGCGGGAACGCGAATTAGCTGTGCGGGCCGCTCTCGGCGCAAGTCGTCGCCAGCTTGCCAAGCAAGTTTTTATCGAAAGCGCAATCCTGGCCGTGTCTGGGGCTATCGCTGGCATTCTGCTCGCGCTCTGGGGGCTCGATGCGATCCGGGCAATTTCGCCGGCGGCTTCCGCGAGTTTCGCGCCATCTGATGTGACCCGTTTCCAGGAAGCAAATCTCGATTTCAAAGTCCTCGCGTTCACGGCTGCGGTGGCGATTGGTACGAGTTTGTTGGTTGGCCTTTGGCCAGCATTGCGTGTATCGCGCAGCGCTTCTCTCAGCCTTTCTCTCCACGAAGGCGGTCGGGGAACGAGCGATGGCGTCCAACGGCAGCGCGTCCGCTCGGGACTCGTCGTGGCACAAGTTGCCCTGGCGCTGCTCTTGCTTGCCGCCGCGGGACTGACCCTGAAAAGTTTTCATAACGCGCAAAACGCGCCGCTCGGATTTGATCCTGAAAATATTTTGGTCGCTGAAGTTTTGTTGCCGAAAGCGCGTTATGATACCGATGCAAAGGTTGCGAATTTTAATGATCGGCTCATCGAAAGAATTCGTGCCTTGCCAGGCGTCGAAGCGGCCGCCCTCGGGTTAAACATTCCCTTCGATAACAATGAATGGGACAGCTCGTTTCATATTACTGGCACACCGCCTAATGCTCCCGGCAAAGCGCCGGAAGCGGAGATCAATATTGTTACTCCCGATTACTTCCGCGTTATGCGCATGCCACTGTTGCGCGGCCGCGCCTTCACCATGGAAGATCGTGCTAATCGGCCGCGGTCGGTCATCATCGACGAGAGCCTGGCGCACAAATATTTCTCAGGCCAAGACCCGATTGGCCGGCAGATCGATGATAATCAATCGGACGAAAAGAATCCGCCGCCGCTGAAAATTGTTGGTGTTGTGGCGCGCACTCGCAGCGAAGCAGCTGGCGAAGACAACGTTGAGCTATATCACTGGCCGCAAATGACGTTCGCTGCCGAACAGGTGCCAACCCGCAGCAACATGTTGCTGGTGCGAGTGAAATCCGGCGACCCGCTCGCGCTCGTGCCCGCCATCAAACGCGAACTGCAGGCGCTCGATCCCGACCAGGCGCTTGGTGAAATTTCGACGATGGAAAACAACATCGCGAAAAGCCTTGGCTCGCGCCGCATGATGATGTCGCTACTGGGTGCTTTTGCGGGCATTGCGCTGCTGCTTGCGAGCGTCGGCCTTTACGGCGTGATGGCTCTTACCGTGACGCAGCGCACGCGCGAACTAGGTATCCGTCTCGCGCTCGGAGCGCAACGCGCGGACGTTTTTCGCCTCGTTCTCAGCCAGGGAATGCTCCTGGTCGTATCAGGTTTGATTATCGGATTGATTGGCACGCTCGGTGTAGGTCGCGGGCTCAAGAGTGTGCTTTACGGCGTTGCCGGATCTGATGCTCCCGCTTTGAGCTTCGCCTTGTTCGCGCTCGCAATTGTTGCGCTGATCGCCTGCTGGTTACCAGCGCGGCGGGCTACGCGCGTTGATCCCATGGTGGCATTACGGACGGAATAAGATGAATGATTTAAAACTCGCTTTTCGCCAACTCCGCAAGTCACCCGGATTTACGGTCGTCGCGGTGCTGACGCTGGCGCTCGGTATTGGAGCGAACACTGCGCTCTTCAGCGCGTTCAACACATTCGTGTTGCACCCGCTCACGTTTCCGCAGGCCGACCGGCTCCTGCGCCTATGGGTGAGGAATCCCGCGAGCAATTACAACATCCCCTATGTTTCGTGGCCGCGCTACGAATTCATCCGAGACCATCAAAAGTCTTTTTCAAACATCTCCGCGGCGGGATTTGCCAGCTACGCGCTCACGCCCAACGGGGCCGATCCCGAGCAACTCAATGCGCTTCAGGTCACGACCAGCTTTTTCCCGACGCTGGGGATCATGCCACTCCGCGGAAGAAATTTCACCAAACAAGAGGACTCCATCGGCGGCGCGAATGTTGCAATACTCAGTTATGAATGTTGGCAGCGCTACTTTGGCGGGCGCGACTCGGCCATTGGCGAAACCATTATCCTGAGCGGCGCTTCTTACACAATCATCGGCGTTCTGCCGCCGAGATTCGGCCAGCCATTCAACACCGTGATGATTTTCGTGCCACGCGTGTTCGAGCCGCAGGATATCGCGACCGAACAAGTACAGAACGGAGCGGGCTTTCTCAACGTGACCGCGCGACTTAAGGATGGCGTCACTTTCGAACAAGCAGCTGCCGAGATGAGAATGCTCGCGGAAAACTACAAGGCGGCCTTCTCTGAGCATGTCGACGGAAATTACGATAGCGTGACAAAAACGTTCGTCGAAGAGCTCGTCGGCAATTTCAGGTCAACGTTTCATCTGCTACTCGCGGCGGTCGGTTTTGTCTTGCTAATCGCATGCGCGAACGTCGCGTCGCTTTTCCTCGGCCGCCTTTCAACGCGCCGTAAGGAAATCGCCGTGCGCCTTGCGCTCGGCGCGACGCGTGGCCGCCTGTTACGGCAATTTCTTGCCGAGAGCATCGTCTTCTCCGCCGCGGCCGGCCTGCTTGGTGTGCTGTTGGGGTGTTGGTCGCTCGACCTGATTCAACAGATCGTCGCCGGCGCAGTCGGAAAAAGCGGCGTGGCCGGAATCCTCGGCACGAACCCGCTCCCCGAGGGCACGCCTCTTGGCCTGGATGGCGCGACGCTGGCGTTCACCATCGCCGTGTCGGTGCTTTCGGCCTTGCTCGTCGGCTGTGTGCCTGCGCTGGAGACATCGCGCGCCGGGGCAGTTGCAGAAGTGCTGAAAGACACCGCGCGCAGTGCTGCTGGCGGCGCGCGCGGCGTACGTTTCCGGTCGGGCCTCATCGTCGGCGAAGTCGCCCTTTCAGTTGTGCTGCTTGTCGGCTCGGCGTTGTTGCTCGTGAGCTTGGTGCACCTGCAACGCACGCAGCCTGGCTTCGAGTCACGTGGCGTCGCCACGGCATTCATCAACATCACGGGGCCGCGCTACGCGACTGAGTCGCAGCAGGCTGATTTTTTCGCGCAACTGACTGCGCGCCTCGAAACGCTGCCAGAGGTGAAAAGTGCCGCCGTCGGCTACGACGTGCCGCTCACGGGATTTCAAGCGAGCACGACTTACACCATCGCAGGCCATCCCATGCTGCCACTCGCCGAGCGCGCACGTTCCTGGCTCGACCGAGTAAGCGAACATTACTTCGCAGCGATGGGAATCCCGCTCCGTGAAGGCCGAATGTTCAATGAACGCGATAATGAGCACGCACCGAATGTCTGCATCATCAACCAGTCGTTCGCGAAACGACTGTTCCCCGACGAATCCGCACTCGGCAAAATATTGCTCCGTGGCCCCGATGCCGAGATTAAATGCCAAATCGTCGGCGTGGTCGCCGACGTGAAAAGCGCAAATCTTAACGAGCCTGCGCCAGACGAAATATATGTGCCGTTTCACCAGGTTCCGCAGTCCGTCGGCACTCTCATTGTCCGCACCGACGGAGATCCTGCAACGCTGCAAGCTGCCATACGGTCGAAGCTCGCCTCGCTCGACAACACGGTGGCACTCGCGTTCTTCACCACGATGGACACTGCGCTCAGCTCGTCGCTCATTTTCCCGCGGATCACGGTGTGGCTTACCGGAGCGTTCGCGAGTGTCGCGCTGTTGCTTTCGGCGGTGGGTCTTTATTCAGTGCTCGCCTATGCGGTCACGCAGCGCACAAACGAAATCGGACTTCGCATGGCGCTCGGCGCACAGCGCCAACAAGTCGTTACGCTCGTTCTGCGCAGCGGTCTTACCCTGGTTGCACTCGGTCTTGTTATTGGTCTCGCTATTTCTGCCGGAACCGCGCGTCTCATCCAGACGCTACTTTTTTCCGTTCGGCCAATCGACCCGCTGATTTACGGCGGCGTGACTGTGTTCTTCGCGTTCATCGCGATTCTCGCATGTCTCCTGCCCTCCGTGCGTGCCTCACGCATCGATCCAATGATTGCGCTCCGCACAGAATGATATGAACGACCTCAAACTCGCTTTTCGCCAGCTTCGGAAGTCACCGGGGTTCACTCTTGTCGCCGTCCTTACGCTGGCGCTCGGTATCGGTGCGAACACCGCCATCTTCAGCGTAGTCAACGCGGTGTTGTTAAAGCCACTGCCGTTTCCGTCACCCGATCGACTTGTTGCTGTTGGTAGCAAAAATCGAAAGGACCCGGACAGATCCCACCAGTACAACTCGCTATCGTATCCGGACTTCTTCGATTTCCGAAGTCAAAACCGAACCTTCGACAGCATGTCGGTTTATCGCGGTGGCAGTTACGCGCTTGTTAACGAACAAGGTGCGCAAAACGTTCAGGGACTAAAGGTCAGTGCGGAATTCTTCGACGTCCTCGGCGTGAAGCCGGCGATTGGCCGCGCGTTTGTACGCGAGGATGAACAAGCCGGAGGCGGGCCAGGGGGTCTGAAGGTTATTCTTACCCATAAATTATGGATGCGGCTCTTTGACGGCGATAAGGCCGCAATTGGTCGCACACTGCGCATCCAGGGCCATTCCTACACTGTGATCGGAATCATGCCCCGCGGATTTCAATTTCCTTTCGATACGCCGGCTGTCGAAATGTACGTCACGATTGCCGAGGACGCAGCGAACGCAGACGGAACCAAGCCGAACACGGAACAACGCGGCAATCACCTGCTTTTAGGTTTCGGAAGACTGAAACCGGGCGTGCATGTGGAGCAGGCCGACGCCGATCTGCGAACGATCGCCGCTGCGTTGGAAAAACAATATCCGGACACGAATACGAACTTTGGTGCCGCTGTCGGTCCGCTTCGCGATGAGATGATTGGGGACGTGCGCACCGGGCTTTATGTCCTTTTCGGTGCGGTCGTTTGTGTATTGCTGATCGCGAACGCGAACGTTGCGAATCTGATGCTCGCGCGCGCGTCCGTGCGCGGAAAAGAGATCGCTTTGCGGGCGGCGCTGGGCGCGAGTCGGAGACGAATCGTTCGTCAATTACTCACCGAAAGTTTATTGCTTGCCGGCACCGGCGGGTTGCTCGGTCTTTTAATCGCGAAGTGGGGAACGGACGCGCTCATCGTGACCGTGCCTCAAAATATTCCGCGTATCAGCGCGATCCAACTTGATGGCGCCGTTCTCGCTTTCACGCTGCTCGTTTCCATGGCGACCGGAGTAATTTTCGGATTGGTCCCGGCGTGGCACGCGTCCCGTGTCGACCTTAACAGTGCACTCAAAACAGGTGCGCGAGCCGGTACCGGAGGCGAACACAAGCATCGTCTCCGTAATGGATTGGTCATGGGGGAGATCGCGCTGGCTCTGATTCTGCTGGTTTGTGCCGGTTTATTGATTCAAACATTCGCCCGTCTTGGTCGGGTTCAGACGGGTCTGCAAACTGACAATCTTTTCACCGCGCGCATCAATTTGCCGGACGCAGCCTATCCGCGACCAGCGAATCTGAACGCATTTTTCGATCAATTGCTTCTGAAGATTCGAGGCATCCCGGGAGTCAATTCCGCCAGCATCATTCTGCCTCTGCCGCTGACAGGAAGTAACATAACGACTGACTTCGACATGGAAGAACATCCGCTGCCGGAAGGACAACGGAACGATGCTCCCATGCGCATCACCGGGTCGGATTATTTCGAGACAATGGGCATTCCGGTCTTGCAGGGCAGAGTTTTCAAGGAAACGGACAAGTTTGACTCGCTTCCCGTTGTCATAGTCAATGAGCGCTTCGTTCAGAAATTTTTTCCGGGACAAAATGTGGTCGGCAAACGCATCAAGCCCGGTTGGAGCGTTGGCGATGAAAAGCCGAAGATGCGTGAGATTGTCGGCGTTGTTGGGAATGTGAGACATATTTCGCTTCAGAAAGATTTCACGCCGGAGATGTATGTGCCTGCCACGCAGATTCCCGTGAATTTCACCTGGATCGTAGCGCGCACGAGCCTGTCTAATCCAGCCGCTCTTACTACTGCGGTGCGTGATCAAATTGCCTCGCTCGATCGCGACGTTCCGCTTACGCAGGTTCGCGTTTTTAACGAATACATGTCGCGAACGCTGGCCAAGCCGCGCTTCAACGCCTTGCTGTTATCCATCTTCGCGGGAACGGCGCTGCTTCTCACGGCGATTGGAATATACGGCGTGCTCGCTTATTCCGTCTCGCAACGCACAAACGAAATTGGAATTCGGATCGCACTAGGCGCCGCCCAATCGAACATTTTCCGGTTGGTCGTCGGTGAGGCGATGCTGCTGGTCGCAATCAGTATGGCCATCGGACTGCTCGGCGCGTTCATGGCAACGCATTTCCTCAGCAGCCTGCTTTACGACGTCGCCGCGTGGGATCCGATCACTTTCCTCTCAATTGCAACTCTTATCGCCGCCGTTGCGTTTCTCGCGTGCTGGCTCCCGGCCCGCAGAGCCGCGCGTGTTGATCCTGTTACGGCTCTTCGTGCTGAATGATGACTGTAACCACATGAACGACCTCAAGTTCGCTTTTCGCCAGCTTCGCAAATCGCGGGGATTCACTCTCGTCGCTCTGCTGACGCTTGCGCTCGGGATCGGTGCGAACACTGCGATCTTTAGTATCGTCAACGCCGTGCTGTTGCGGCCGCTGCCGTATCCAGACGCGCATCGCATCATGGTGCTCAACGAGTCCTCCGGCCCGGGGCAGGATTATTCCGTCGCATTACCAGACTACTTCGACTGGCAGAAAGATAATACTGTTTTCGAACATCTCGCTGCTACTCGTAAAGAATCGCGAAATCTAAGCGGAATTCCCGGGCGCGACCCCGAACGCATCTCCTGCGCATCGGTCACGCGAAATTTTTTCCAAATCATCGGGCTGCCGCCGGAAATCGGCCGCACATTTAGCGAAGTTGAAGACAAAGTTGGCGCGCCGCCGGTCATTGTGATCAGCGATCGATTGTGGAGACGTGTATTCAACGCCGATCCGGCCATACTCGGCCGCTCTATCACTGTGCATGATCAGAGCTACACGATCATCGGCGTGATGCCTGCCCAAATGACTTCCCCGCAGGACAGTGATGTTTGGATGTCGATGATGCGGCGGACGAATAACGGAGTGTGGATGCAGCGGTTCATCCATCCCATGATTTTCGTCTGGGGAAAACTCAAGCCGGGCGTAACAGTTGAGCAGGCGCGCACGGAAATGAAAGGGATTGCGGCGCGCCTGGAGAAAGCATATCCAGCTACAAACGGCCAGGAAACGGCCGTCGTTACGCCTTTGCTGGACAACCTCGTCGGCAAATATCGAACGAATCTCGGATTGCTGCTCGGTGCGGTGGGACTCGTGTTGTTAATCGCCTGCGCAAATCTGGCTAATCTGTTTGCTGCGCGCGGCGCCGCGCGGACGCGAGAATTCGCCATCCACGCAGCAGTCGGCGCGACTCGTGGGCAAATCATCAAGAAACTTTTGATCGAAAGTTTTGTCGTCGCGATTCTCGGCGCAGCGCTCGGATTTCTCCTGGCGGTGTGGGTCCGCAACGGCTTGATAGCACTCAGTCCCGGGGACGTTTCACGATTTCATCAAGTTTCATTCGATGTCCCGGTTCTCAGCTTCACGTTTTTGATCGCGTCGCTGACAACTGTGCTGTTCGGAATCTGGCCGGCGTGGCAAGCGTCACACGCCGACGTTCAGCTCGCGTTGAAAGAAGGATCGTCAGGCAGCGGTGATTCGGCGTCCGCCAAGCGCATGCGGGATTGGCTCGTGATCGGCGAAATCGCGCTGACATTAACATTGTTAGTTGCCGCCGGTATCGTCCTGAAAAGTTTTTCAAGGATGCAGTCGCTCCAACTGGGCTATGAACCGCGGAATCTTTTCAGCGCTCGGGTTGAGTTGCCTTGGAAGACTTACAACAATCGCGAAAAGATCGGCACCTATACAAAAGCGTTGCTCGATAAAGTCACTGCGATTCCCGGCGTACAGAGCGCTGGAATCGGTTCGAATTCGCCGCTGATGGGCGGCTGGCAAACCGGTTTCTGGCGCGAAGAAAAGGGACGACCGCAGCCTTCGGACATGTTGAATGCCGATCTTGAAGTCGTCACTGGTGACTATTTTCAGACATTCAAGGTGCCGTTGGTTCGCGGCCGGCTCTTCGACGAACGTGACACCAGGGATTCGCCGCGGGTCATTGTGATCGATCAGGCAATGGCGCAGCAATATTTTGGCGGCGAAGATCCTATCGGTAAACGGCTCGGCGTAGCCGCGGGCAATGATGATGAAGACTGGGTGATGAGCGAAATCGTCGGCGTGGTGGCGCGAATGCGGTTCCACGCGGTCGATGAGATGGCGCCATTGCCGGTGATTTAT
>DATDFM010000081.1:0-22075 GCA_036522635.1 Candidatus Udaeobacter sp.
ACACGCGAACCGATCGATCCAGTCCGTTACATCTCCAATCGTTCGTCCGGGAAAATGGGCTACGCCATCGCCGAAGCGGCGCTGGATGTCGGCCACGAGGTGATTCTAATTTCCGGTCCGGTGAATCTCGCGCAGCCGCGCAACGCCAAAGTCATTTCCGTTTCCACAAGTGACGAGATGTTTGACGCGGTTCACCAACATGCGGACCAGGCGAATGTCTGTGTACTCTGCGCCGCTGTGGCGGATTATAAGCCGGCTCAAGTCTCGCCGGTAAAAATCAAAAAACGGGCCATTCAACTTTCGCTCGAATTGATTCCCACGCGCGACATTCTCGATTCGTTAGGCCGGTTGCAAAATCGCAAATTTCTTCTTGTTGGGTTCGCCGCCGAGACGGATCACCTCGAAGCGAACGCCACCAAAAAGCTGCGCGAAAAGAATTGCGATATCGTCGTTGCGAACGATGCGCGCGTCGCGATGGAGAGCGACGAAAATGAGTTGCTGATTCTGTTTCGCGTCGGCGACAGGAAGAAAATTTCGCGCGCGCCAAAAAAAAATC
Source organism: Candidatus Udaeobacter sp. (assembly GCA_036522635.1). Classification (GTDB taxonomy): domain Bacteria; phylum Verrucomicrobiota; class Verrucomicrobiia; order Chthoniobacterales; family UBA10450; genus Udaeobacter. Next base: position 557 of record DATDFM010000081.1, read on the forward strand.
TCGCGCGCGAGCTGGTGAAAATTTTTGCAAATCCGCAATAAAAAAGTTTGACAAAAAAGATGTGATGATTAGTGAACGCAGATAAGTGAAGTCATTCCCAACTCTTCACAACATTCCGCGCGTTGCGGATTGAAAGGGGGGAATTAGTCGATGGCAAAGAAAAAAGCAGCAAAGAAAAAAACAGCGAAGAAAAAGAGGCACTAAGCCTAACGCTGAGTTAAACGACCCTGATTTTCTTCGGGGTCACAACCCTAACTTCAACCCGGGAGGAGAATTTATTTTCCTCCCGGTTTTTTTTATTGTGATTAATACCTGGCTTCACGCAGGTGCGCCGGCAGCGCTTTCTTGATGAGCCGTTTTAACGGCGTTTGGTAATCTTCATTAAGCCGTTGAAATGGCACGCGCACTTCTCATCGATTAGCGCACCAGGCTGAAGCCCAGTGTTAATTAGAGAACGCAAATCACAATTGGTTAGTCGTTCGCATCAGTTCATTTCCATGGTGCACTTTGTATTCTTTGTGCGACGTAATGCTTCCCGATGAAGCAGTACCTCGATGCAGCGGAGAACGCCGCGCGTGCCGCCGGCAAATTGCTACGCGAAAATTTTCAGCAACAGCAACGCGTTAAGACCGTCGCAGCGCATGACATCAAATTGGAGATCGATGTTCGGGCGCAGGAGTTGATTGGCAAATTGCTTCTCGAACAATTTCCCGCGCACGCGCTCTACGGCGAAGAAGGAATCGCGGGAGATCAGTCCAGCGATCATCAATGGATTGTCGATCCGCTGGATGGAACGGTGAATTATTTCTACGGCATTCCGCATTTTTGCGTTTCCATCGCCCTGCGTCTGCACAACGAAATCGTCGTTGGCGTGATTTACGATCCGGTTCGCAACGAGGTCTGGACCGGGCAACGAGGCGAGGTTTCGAAATTGAATGGAGCTCCAATCCATGTGAGCGATCGCGCCGAGCTCGCGGAAGCCGTTATCTCCATCGGTTTGGCCAAAACTGGAGAGACGATCAACACGAATTTCCCCCGGCTTCAGCAAATGATTCATCGCGTCCGTAAATGCCGCGTACTTGGTAGCGCGGCGCTCGACCTGGCCTACGTCGCCTCGGGGCGATTCGACGTATACATTGAAACTGGAATCAGCTTGTGGGACATCGCGGCCGGCGCGCTTCTGGTTGAAAACGCGGGTGGTACTGTCGATCTTCGCCCGCGCGAGAACATGAAAGACAAATACAGCATTACTGCATCCAATGGCATCCTTGACCTTAAATTCTAATAATGAATGACGAAGCTCGAATGACGAATGACGAAGGAAGCACGAATGCTTCAATCACAATTAAGTTACGGAGCTATCTTCGTCATTCGGATTTCGTCATTCATTCGGCATTCGTCATTCGTCATTCGTCATTCTCATGATTCGGTCAGGAATCGGCTACGACATTCATCGTTTCGCGGAGGGTCTAAAACTCATTTTAGGCGGCGTCGAAATTGCGCACGCACGCGGACTGGAAGGACACTCAGACGCCGATGTCCTCTCGCACGCAATCGCTGACGCGTTGCTCGGCGCGATCAGCGCCGGCGATATCGGCCAGCATTTCCCAAATAGCGATGAATCGATTCGCGGCATCAGCAGCATGGAAATTTTGAAGCGCGTCGGCAACCTGCTCTCCGACAGAAACGTGCGGGTCGTCAACATTGATGCAACGGTGATCGCCGAGGCGCCGAAAATCACGCCGCACGCTTCGGCGATGCGACAAAACATTGCGGCAGCAATCGGTTTGAGTGAATCCGATGTGAGCGTGAAAGCGACAACAAATGAAAAGCTCGGCCCAATCGGGCAGGGCGAAGGCATCGCCGCGATCGCCATCGCCACAGTCGAATTGGATTAATGGCTCTGCGCTTCTTTAACACCTACTCGCGGGAAATTGAGGAATTCGAGCCACGCGATCCGTCGGTGCGCCCAATCAGAATGTACACATGCGGGCCGACCGTTTATAGCCGGGCGCATATTGGAAATTTCCGCGCCTACATTTTTGAAGATTTGCTTCAACGGCATTTAGAACTGCGCCGTTACAAGGTCCATCGCGTGATGAATATCACCGATGTGGAGGACAAAACGATTCGCGGTGCGCGCGAAGCCGGCGTTCCGTTGCAAAAGTTCACAGAACAATTCAAAGACGCTTTCTTTGAAGATGCTGGCGCCTTGCGGATCAAACGCGCTGACGAATATCCGGCCGCAACCGACCAGCGTTACATCGACCGGATGATTGAGATGATCACCGCACTGATCTCAAGAGGGCTGGCTTATCAGGCCGACGACAAATCAGTCTACTTTCGCATCAACAAATTTCCGGATTATGGAAGGCTCGCGCATTTCGATCTTACACAGTTGCAATCCACAGGCCGCGTAAAGCACGACGAATACGACAAGGAGCACGTCGGCGATTTTGCGTTGTGGAAAGCCTGGGACGAAGCAGATGGCGACGTAAAATGGGATTCGCCGTGGGGACCGGGTCGTCCCGGCTGGCATATTGAGTGCAGCGCGATGTCCATGAAGTTGCTTGGCGATCAGATCGACATTCACTGCGGCGGCGTCGACAACATCTTCCCGCATCACGAAGCTGAGATTGCGCAGAGCGAAGGCGTGACCGGGAAGAAGTTCGTGCGCTACTGGCTGCATTGCGCGCATCTGCTGGTCGACGGCCAGAAGATGGCAAAGTCGTTAGGCAATTTCTACACTGTCCCCGATATAAAGGCCAAGGGCTACACCGGGCGCGAGCTCCGCTACGCGCTTCTGCGTGTGCATTATCGCGTGCCGTTGAATTTTACCTGGGAAGGAATGAACGAGGCACGCGAGTCGTTAGGCCGAATTGATGGTTGGCTGGCCCGATTGCGAGAAGTGGCGGAAAAAGCAAACGCCCAAGGCCCAACGCCCCACTCCGATAAATCGCGAGCAGGCGACCAACTACCAACAACTGCTTTTGAAGACGCCCTGGATGACGATCTCAACATTTCCGCTGCGCTGGGTTTTCTGTTCGAATCGATTCGTGAAACCAATCGCGCCATGGATCAAAACGAAATGGACCCGGCTTCGGCAAGTGCATGGCTCGACTGGTGGAAACGAATCAACACTGTTCTTGATCTCGAAGCTGAGACTGACGTCACCGTTCCAGACGAAGTGGCGCACCTCGCAAAAGAGCGCGAGAACGCTCGACGGGAAAAAAATTGGAAACGCAGCGACGAACTACGGAAGCAGATCTCCGCGCTCGGCTGGGAAGTCCGTGACACCAAAGGCGGGCCGAAACTCACCCGGGCCGTCGGATGCGCATGAAAGTTGTTTGTTCATTTCGCTTCGAACGTGTACCCAAATCGATCGATCTCCGCAGCAAACCGCGTGCGCACGAGTTCGCGAAGCTCGTCATCGTAATATTTTGAATAATGCTCGCGGGTTGAGCGGTTGTATTGCGGCAGATTCGGTGGCGAAACGCCAATCGCTGCACACACAGCGCGAAAATCGTCGGCAAGACTTTCGAAACGCATGATGTAATCGACGTTGGCGAATGGATCGCCTTCGCCGTTAGCGAGTCGCAAATAGTCTGGAACCGATACAACTTTGGAAATTATCCCGTAGAATTTTTTTCGGTTCCAAGCTTCGGGATTTTGCGTCGGCGTGAAGTAATACGACACCATTCGATCCCACGGATTCCGCACACAGGTAAACCTATATAGACTCCGAAATTGCTCCTCGCCCAAGGCGGCATGATACTCGCTCAGCGTCGAGTGTTTCTTGATCTTGTAGTTTGGATTGCGCAGCCCAAACCGCTCGATTCCGTCCTGCTCCTTTCTTAGAGCAACAAGTTGGTCCTCCGAGTAATTACGCAGGACACTCTGAATCGAGTTCCCCGCGGTTTTTGGAATGTGAACGAACAAGAAACGTTTCTGCAGCGAGATCATTCCTGAGGCCCAGTCTAAAGTGTGTTTTCCGGCGACGCGAGTGCCCGGGACTCTTCCAGTTGCTTACGTCTTGCGAGGAGACCGGTGTTACTTATTGTCATTTACTTGTGAAAACAGTGCCGGTCCCCCCTGGCAGCGGGGCGGAAAGTCGCTACGAATCATTTGCCTCGACTCGTTGGTCGATCGTCATCGAAGCGGGCAATTCGGCGACAGTTTCCGCTCACGCATTCAATGCGCTTTCGGAGCTATGCCAAATTTACTGGCGACCGCTGTATTCCTTTCTACGTAGACAAGGCTGTAGCAGCGAGGATGCCCGCGATTTGATCCAGGGATTTTTCGCTGACCTGATCGAGACCCGAGCATATGCGCGGGCCGACCGCGAGAAGGGACGCTTTCGTTCGTTTCTCCTCGGCACATTGAAACACTACGCTGCCGATATGCACGATCGTGGACGCGCTTTGAAACGCGGTGGCGGCATGATCCTCACGAACTTGGACGATCAAGCGACCGCAGAAGTGGAGGCGCAAATTGCACGAGCGACGAAATGGCAACCGGAGGAAGTCTACGATCGTGAATGGGCAGCTTTACTCTTGAGGCAGGCGCTGGATCGACTCACTCAAGAGTGCGCGCTTGCCGAAAAAGGAGACCTGCTTAGCCATTTGATGCCATACCTTTCAGCGAGCGAAGAATCGGCAATCCCGTACCAACAGATAGCGGAACGAACGCATCGGCCAGTAGCGACGTTGCGTAGCGACGTTGCCCGATTGCGTAAGCGTTATCGCGCAATTCTACGCGAAGTCGTGCGCGACACGGTGTTTGACACCGAAGATGTGGACGAAGAACTGCGATATTTGTGCCGCGTCTTGGCTGCGCGCTAGTCCGACGCATGCAATCTCCTTCGGAGCAGATTCTGACCTGCGCGAACTGTGGCGCGGTGCTCGAGGAAACACCAGGCGGCGGACTCGGCTGCATGTTCTGTTTATTACAGGCTGGAATCGGCGGCGGGAAAGAGGCGGCGCAAAAATCAACGTGCGACAGCTTCGAAGACCGGTGCTTCGGTGTTTACGAAATTGATCGTCATCCGGACGGCAGTCTCTTCGAGCTTGGACGCGGAGCAATGGGGGTCACGTACCGCGCCACCGACACGACGCTCCACCGCAAGGTCGCTTTAAAGATTATCAAAGCTGATATCGCTGAGCGAAGTGCGGACGCACGCGAACGCTTTATGCGTGAAGCCCGGGCAGCTGCTGCGCTGCGACACGAAAACATCGCCATTATCCACCAATTCGGAATGCGTCTTGAAACAGGCCAATATTTTTACGCAATGGAACTAATCGAAGGCGAGACTCTCGAGAACCGCGTCCGCCGCAGTGGGCCACTCGATGCGCGTACCACGATCGGAATTGCGCAGCAAGTCACCTCGGCGCTGACAGCTGCAGAAAAGCGCGGATTAATCCATCGGGATTTGAAGCCCGCGAACCTGATGCTCGTCGGGCCCAAAGGGGAGTCTGTCAACGCGACAACCAATACAAAGCTGCGGGTGAAAATAATCGACTTCGGCCTGGCCAAGGCCGTTCACTCTCAAACCGATCCGAAATCGCTGACGCAGGATAGATTCGTCGGCACACCGGCATTCGCCAGCCCGGAACAATTTGAACATTCGGCACTCGACGTTCGTTCCGACATCTACTCGTTAGGCGAAACGCTGTGGTTCGCGCTCACAGGCAAAACGCCATTTGCAGGTCACACTGTTGAGGAGATTCAGCGAGCCCAGCGATCAAATGTGCTTCCCCTCGAACAACTCAAAGCGGCGCATGTTCCGTCTGGTCTGACGTCGTTGCTTAAATCGATGTTGGCATTCCAGCCAGCGTCTCGACCAGGCACAAGTGAATTGGCACTGCAGTTGCGGCGCTGCTCTCCAGAGGCGCGCAGTGTTCGACGGACCCGCGTCATTCTCGCTGTCGCCGCCCTTCTGGTTCTCGGCATGTCTGCACGTTTCATCTTTCAACTACTGCGGATCCACAGTCCGGGTTTAGACACGGTGCCTGATAAAACCATCGCTGTGCTTCCGTTCGAAAATCGCAGCGAGGACAAGGCGAATGCGTACTTCGCCGAGGGTGTTCAGGACGAAATTCTGACTCGTTTGTGTCACATTGCAGGTTTAAAAGTAATCTCCCGCACTTCCACGCGGCAGTATCAGAGCAAACCTGCCAATCTGCGCGAGATCGCGAAGGAACTCGGTGTCGCGAACATTCTTGAGGGTAGCGTTCAAAAAGTAGCTGATCAGGTGCGGGTCAATGTCCAGTTGGTCAACGCTCGAACTGATTCCAACTTATGGGCTGACAGCTATGATCGGAAACTAACTGACATCTTCGCGGTTCAGAGCCAGATCGCCAGAGAAATTGCCGATGCGTTGCGGGTGAATCTCACCATCCGTGAGAAGGAAACGCTGGCGAAAAGACCAACGAACATTTTAGAGGCCTACGATGCCTACCTCCGCGGTCTGGCTCTTGAAGCCCGCTACTACTCCTCGTACTCTGCTGACATTGTCAGGAAAGTTGGCGATTTTTATGAGCAGGCGGTACGTCTTGATCCTGATTTTGCGGTGGCTTGGGCCCGACTTTCTCGTTCCGACGCACTTCTTTATTTCAACCGCGACGACCAAAATCCCCAGTTCCGGCGAGATACAGCAAAACGCGCGCTGGAAAACGCGCAGAGATTGGAGCCGGACTCGCCTGAAACTCTGCTTGCTCTGGGCTATTACCAATACTGGGTGCTGCGCGACTACAGCCTCGCCAAAACGACTTTTTTACGTGTCATCAAAGTCTGGCCAAGTAGCAGCGAGGTGCTGCACGCCCTTGCCAGAGTTACCCGGAGGGAGGGGCACTGGAAGGAAAGCATGGAGTATTCGCAACAGGCGTTGATTTTGGATCCACGTAACACGGAGCTAATCACTCATCTTGCGTGGACAGAGGCGATGCTTCGGCAATTCATTCCGGCATTGGAACTGTGTGACCGGGCATTGGACATCGCCCCTTACGACCCGGACATGGACGCGCTCAAGGCTCGCATCTATCAAGCGCAAGGGAACCTGCAACAAGCCGCCAGGTTCCTGTCCGGAGTTACCGAGCTGAGCCCTAACGACGACACATTCATGGTCAAAATGACACAGTTGAGACTGGAACGAAATTACCATGAGTGCACTCGATTGCTGGAAACCCGACTGGCTCAATTCCATTTCTCTTCCCCGGATGAGAAAGGGCGTGATCAGACGACACTCGCGCTTACGAGATGGCTGAGCGGCGATACGGCTGGCGCAAAAGCTGCCGCCGAACAGGCACGCAATACGCTGGCTGAGCTTCCAGCCGACGCTCTTATTCTGGTAAGCCTTTCTCAAACTTATGTTGCACTCGCGGAAAAGGAAAAAGCTCAAAACGAGGCGGAGCGCGCAATAACACTTCTGCCAAACGCCAAGGATGCTGTGAAAGGACCCAGCTCGAAAGAAAACCTGGCATTCATTTGTTCGGTATTCGGCGAGCAGGCACGCGCAATCTCAATTCTGACGGAGCTGTTGCAGACGCCATACAGCAGTTGGCTTTATGCGCCCACGCCGATTACACCGGCACTCCTTCGGATCGATCCACTCTGGGATGGCTTGCGCGGCGATCCCGCTTTCCAAAAGCTCTGCGCGGAAAAACAGCCATAAATCTCGAGATTTCTCCCGTGGTTCGGTGCCGTCGTTAGGGCCGCTTCGGTAACAATTACGGAACTTCGTTGCCTTCTAGGATCCGGGAAATCTCGCTTCCTCAAATTCTCTGCAATATCCCGCCGAATCTTCCGAAGTACCTCAGTGGAGATCAAAAATCACAAACCGCTGAAAGGAGAACTTAGGATGAAAACGTTTCTTGTTTACGATCTAGATACCGGGTTACCCATTGCAGTTGGCGAAGCAATCAAAGCAGAGTGGGCTCGCGTTGAAGCGGCAGAGGAAACAAACATTCGCGCAGAAAATCTAATCGCAGAGGAAATCAGCCTGGGAAAGGAGTGCGAGCTCCGGTGAAAACAGCCATGGCCACAAAAATTAAGCGTGCAGTCGTGTTTGCATTTGTTTGTCTCGCGTTTGTGTCACAAGCCTCAGCAGTGTTACGACCGTTGTTTCCAATCAGGCCCGCGGCGCCGTCTAACGATGAACTCATTGTCATAGAAGACGAATTGGCGCTACGCGCCGCAAAAACGAGTGAAGAAAAGCGCGATTTGGTCGACAATATGGTCGTTCGGCAACGAGCTTTATTCTCGACATCGCACCGGGGCGGGTTTATGACCTTGTCGTCAGGAGCTCCACATGTCCCCCGAGGCTCAAGAACAGATTGAGCGCGACATCCGGCAATCGTTGGCCTGTTCGGGCCCAGGCAGGCCGCGCGACTAGTCAAAACAAATGCAACCGCCCGCCCCTCACATCACCAACTGTCCGAGCTGTGGCGGGGCGCTTGAGGAAACATTCGGCGGCGAAGGCGGCTGCATGTTTTGTTTGTTGCAGGCGGGAATCGGCAGTGAACAAGAAACGGTGCACGATTCAAAGCCGGATGTTCTCGAGGGCGGCATGCGCTTCGGTGTTTATGAAGTCGATTGTTACGCCGATGGAAGTCTCTGTGAACTCGGGCGTGGTGCGATGGGGGTTACCTATCGTGCCACCGACACGTCCCTGCAGCGCAAAGTCGCATTAAAGATCATTAAGACCGATATCGCTGAGCGAAGCGCTGACGCCCGAGAACGTTTTGTCCGCGAAGCGCGCGCGGCTGCAGCACTGCGACATGAACACATCGCCACGGTCTATCAATTCGGGATGCGCCGGGAGACTGGTCAGTATTTCTACGCAATGGAACTAATCGAGGGCGAAACCCTTGATGAACGCGTTCATCGCGCCGGGCCGCTCGATGCTCATATCACTATCGGAATCGCAGAGCAGGTCACCTCGGCGCTCACAGCGGCAGAAAAACATGGATTAGTCCATCGCGATCTAAAGCCAGCAAACTTGATGCTGGTAAATCCGGAGGACTCCGAAATCACCGGCGGCGACCAAGCTCAATCAAAGCGACGCACAATACGCGCGCTCCGGAAGAGCGGCATTCCGGTGGTAAAAATAATCGATTTCGGCTTAGCCAAAGCTTTTCACACGGAAATCGATCCAAAGTCGCTGACCCACGACAGATTTGTGGGCACGCCGGCATTCGCCAGTCCGGAACAATTCGAACATGCGGCACTCGATGTGCGTTCCGACATTTACTCGTTAGGCGAAACGCTCTGGTTCGCTCTAACGGGAAAAACACCATTTACCGGTCGCACGCTTTCCGACATCCATGGCGCGCAAAAATCCAATGCGCTTCCGACCGAGCAACTCAAAGCAGCGCATGTTCCGCACCGCTTAAAATTGTTACTCGAGTCGATGCTCGCGTTCGAACCGGCATCGCGGCCAGGCACCGCCGAGTTGGCCGCGCGTCTGAAACGTTGCTCCCCGGAGATACGCAGCGTGCGACGCACGCGCGCAGCCCTGGTAGTCGCAACCGTTCTCGTTTTCGCCATGTCCACTTTCTTCCTCGCTCATCGACCGCGGATCGAACACGGGGCTTTGAATGCCGCGCCAGAGAAAAGCATTGCAGTGCTTCCGTTTGAAAATCGGAGCGAAGAAAAGGCTAACGCCTATTTTGCCGAAGGAATCCAGGACGAGATTCTAACACGCTTGTCCACAATCGCCGATCTGAAGGTTATCTCGCGCACGTCCACACAACATTACAAAAGTGCTCCTAGAAATGTGCGTGAAATCGCAAAGCAACTCGGCGTCGCAAACATCCTGGAAGGCAGCGTCCAGAAGAACGGCGATGCCGTGCGTGTCAACGTGCAGCTCATTAAAGCTACCGACGATTCGCATCTTTGGGCTGACACGCTCGATCGCAAACTAACAGACATCTTTTCAGTAGAAAGCGACATCGCCAAGGCAGTGGCAGACCAACTGCGGGCGAAACTCACCGGTCATGAAGAGAATGCGATCGCTGCCAAGCCCACAGACAATGTTCAAGCTTACGATGCCTATCTGCGCGGCCTGGCTTACACGTTCAAAACCGGGAGCACTCACGCCAATTTTGTTGGTGCGCAAAAATATCTAAGAGAAGCAGTGCGCTTCGACCCAAAGTTCGCTCTGGGTTGGGCCCTGCTTGCATATGTGGATGCGCGCGGTTTCCTCACCCAAGATCTTGAACCAACAGATGCGCTCCGCGATGAGGCGCGGCGGGCGGCAGAAACCGGGCTGGTTCTTCAGCCCAATCTCGGTGAGGCATTGTACGCGAACGGATACTATCACTATGCTTGTCTCAAGGATTATGACACTGCGGTGCGTTATCTTGAACAGGCGCGAAGGCTGCTGCCGAATAACAGTCAGATTTCTGCTGCGCTGGCTGTTGTCACGCGTCGGCAAGGCCAGTGGGACCGAAGCGAATCGTACTTCAATGAAGCCGAGCGGCTGGACCCGCGTAACGGATATCTATTCACTCAACACGCTGGATCCTACATGGTACTCCGCCGCTTTACCGAAGCGCTGCGAAAGCTTGATCAGGTTCTCGATTTTGCGCCAGACGACGTTGACACTCTGGCGTTCAAGTCAGCGATTCTGCAGGCTGAAGGCGACCTTCCGCGAGCCGCAGTGCTCGTCGCGCCGTTACGTCCAAACGCTGACGACACTACCGCCTTAGAAACACAAGTGTACCAGGCTATCTTAGAGCGTCAGACGACAGCGGCCATCCCTCGGCTAAAAGAAACACTGGCCAAACCCGATCCAGCGTTGGGTCACCTCAATGGTGAGCTGCGCTTTTGGCTAGGCTGGGCGCAAGAAGTCGCGGGCGACCAAGCCGGCGCCGAGGAAAGTTGGCGACAGGCGCGCGATGAAATGGAGCGCCTTTCGAAAGAGCAGCCGGAGAATTATCTTCTTCTTGGATACTTGGCCATGATCAATAGCGGTCTTCATGACAACGCCAGTGCGTTTGCTCTAGTGGATCGCGCAATTTCCGCCAATCCCGCTCCGAAAGACGCTCTGACTGGCGGTACTCCCATTGAAATTCTGGCAAGGGTAGCGGCGCGGGCAGGAGAACCCGAACGCGCTTTTCCTGCTTTGGAAAAGCTCGCCTCAATGCCGTATCAGGGACCGGTCGCCGCCGGCGTGCCGATTACTCCCGCGCTACTTCGGCTCGATCCAATGTTCGATTCGCTTCGGAGCGATCCGCGCTTCGAAAAAATTGTTGCCTCGCTTGAATCAAAATAATAGCAGAACCGCCACTCATCATCGCTGTACACCTTTGGGTTTCGCGCCTACGTCAATGCGCGCTTGAACAATATGGGGGAGTCATTGCGTGTCGCCGGAACCCCGATTCCCGCTACATAAAGGACCGACTCGCGGATTCCATCTATTTTCAGGTCTTCTTCGATCATTGTATCTTTCAGCGCCGCGGTACAAAACGGCGCGAGACCCAGCCAGGTCGCCACGAGACAGAAGGTCTGGCAGAGATGACCGGCATCAAGAAGTACTGCACGATAGACGCGCGGCATACGATATTTCCACATGCTCCGCCGAAAAACAGCGGTCATAAGAAATAGAGCAGCGGCGTTTCGTGCATGATTTTGACGAGCGCAATACAGCCACGCCTTGTGACGCGTGGCGTCAGGATTAACCATCTTCAAATAATGACGCCCCGGGTGATAATGATATAATCCCGGTTCTAGGCCTCTTACACGTAAGGCCATCAAATACACTTCACCAGGATGTCGCGCACCTCCCGACGGACTGGTCTTATGGAGTAACTTACCAAACACCGGCCTATCAAAATAGCCGGTGACGCCCCAAACCAGTGAAAGCAGTTGGGATACCGCTTCAACCGTAACCTCTTGCTTCGAAAATCGTCGATGGGTCTTTCTCGCCTCCAGGACCCGGATGAACTCGGAATCGGGAAAAGCGCGTGTCGGCGGTAATGTTTTCTTCGGTCCCTTCACCGTCTTGAAGATTTTAGGTGGTGGCGTTTTCGGCAGAATAGCCTTCCACCGTGCTACACTCACCTTACCGCCGATAAACGCCGCGTCCTTCGTCGAGAAGTGAAAGCCAGCTTCAGGCAACCACGCCGACCACGCTCTTACGATGCAGCTATCCTGCAATGACTCGCGTGACTCTTTCACAACCAGTAGGCCATGCTTCACAAATTGAGAGAGCGTGGTGAGTACGCTCTTTTGGGTGTAATCATCGAAGTGAATGAGGGCTTCCCGGGAAGTTCGCCACTCGCTAAAGAAAGAAAGGATCTCCCAGGTAACCGGTTTTGCTGAAATGGTCAGTCGCCTGGCGAAATTATGAAAAAACAGCCGACCGTCCCGCCAGTAAACGAACAAACACGTGGCCCGTCGGAATTGGACCTGTGCCGCCATTCTGTTCGCCTGGCGCAATATGCTGCGGAAATAACCTTAGAATGTTCCGTGCTATCCCAGTGGTCCCCCCCTCCATTCTGGGCGTTTCGTTGTACCCGTTCTTAGTTTTTTGCCACCCTTGCGAGGTTTCTTTTGCGTCTTCTTTCGCGCACTTTTTTTCTTTTTGGCCATTGTTAGTTACTCCTTTCTCGAAGCGCCGGAGCCTGTTCTGGGGATCCGAAGCTTTCACTGGTATACTGAAAAAGCTGAAACACTGTCAACATCGTTATCGATCGCACTGAAAGGTGTTCGAATCGCATTGTGGTATCCCTTCATCTCTAACTCGAGTGTTTCTCACATGAGGATGAACTATCGCAAACTGATTGAGCTTGACGTTCTCCTCAGTCGACTGACGCTTTGGCTCGGGCGAGCCATTCTTCTACAATATTAGTCGGGTGGCGGCGACGAGTTTATCGGGACGTTGTCCGACGTGTCGAAATCCTTCCAAACGCAGTTGGCCGGCCGTGGAAGCGTTCACAGGAATGGGTAGTAGGCGATGCCCGATCCGTTTAGAGCGTTTCACGACGAGACTTCTTCCCAGCGGGCGATCATCCAGATACGCGTCAATACGATCGAGGTTCTGATAGGCGACTCGCACTTTGCGAGAACTTTTTCGTTCGGCAGTGAGTCGTTGGATTTCAGCTCTAGCCAAAATTTTTCCGGCACGCTCGATCAATTTGGTGTTGCGATGTAAGAGATCCCTTCGGGTCATCTGATGAAATTCGTCGGCCTTAACACCCAGATCTTCAAGGAGGACACCTGAATTCTGTCCAACGCGAGTCACGCGCCGAACAGCAAACCCCATCGATGCTCTCCCAGCATGCCGCCGTGGGAAATGTTCTGGGTCATTCAGAAGCTTGGCGATAAACGAATACTCCCAAACATTCGCGCCACCGGCGCCTGTGGTTTCATCCACGCCAAGAACGACCCCGATCTTGTGATCTTGAAAACCGGCCGCGAAAATATCCGTGGTGCTGTAGCAGAGTGCGTCAGTAATTAGAACGACCGGCCCCTGATATTTCTGGCCGATATCATTATAGCGCGAGAGCGGGAGAAGAGGAAAACCCTGCGAATACTCGGCACCTGTTTCCACCCACTGGGCGATAGAGCTGCGCCAGGGCCGAAAGAACGCGTACCGAGTTGTTAAAGCCTGCGTCCTTGCGGAATTGAGAAAACTGAATCGTGCCGGATCAATAGGACGCGGCGTAAGCAATTGCAGCATACGTTCGCCAAAATAGATTAACCCTCCGGTGTTGCCGCGAACGTCGAGAATTAGGCCGTTTTGGCAGAGCTTTGAGATAATGCGAATGAATTCGCTAATATACTTTTTTTCGCTGTCCACATTGAACGTTGCGATCCTGACGTATGCAAAAACGCCGCGCGCAGTCCGCGCATTACCAACGGCCGGAAACACCTCTCTGGCCCATTTGGGCACCGTGTAGATTTTCTTACCGAGTCGCGGTGTCTGCTTGCGCACGTCGTTAAATAGATAGCGTCGGATTTGGCGCTCTGCCTCGCCTTTTGCATCCATTCCAAGTGCTCGGGCATTCTTCCGGTGTGCACGGCTGATCGCGGTGGCGGCTGCGCCGCCCGCCTCGCCGCTCTGACGTTGAAAAAACTTCCACTGGAATCGAATGGATTTCGCTTCCGCGTTGGGTTTCGGAAGATAGTCGATGTCAACCCAATCTTCGTCTGGAGGAAGCGATAAGCCGAGCCACCGAATCGTGAGCGCACTAAGGCCCTTTGCACTCCGTGCTGCGGGGTTGCTGCCTGCCTCCCGATCGGCGTTGGCCGCCACGACCCGGTCAATCGGCGTCCCGTTCCAGTCCTTCACGATAGCGCCCTTTTGAAAACTCGCGTCGATTGGTTCTCCCCATAGCTCGGGCGACATCACCCGCGTCACAACGTAAAATTTCTCGCCGGAAGGTGTTACGTATCGCTCCAATCGAAAAGGGAGGAACGCGTAACTGCTCCGGAAAGGTTCCGGTAAAATAAAAACGGTATGCAGATCCCGAAGCTGATGGAAAATGGAAAGAAGTTCGTTAAAAAAATCTCGTTCAAGCATCACTGGTTTGCGCTGCTCACAAAAACGTCGGAGCAGCTTCAGCCGCTGAATTGGATTCACCGCATACATCGACCTTTTCTGAGGAAGATGAACGTAGAGCGTTTCGATCAGGTCGAGCGCCGTGTCGACTATCTGGATCCGCGCTCGCCGAGATAATGGGACGCGCGGTTTAGAGCCAGCTCCCCTTCTGACTTTCCCAGAGCGACTGCTCCGGTGTCGTGCCATTTTTAGCACCTCGCTATACGACGAAATTCGGACGCGCTCCTAATTTTTCCGCCTTCGATCGATGCCTCGATCTGCTCAAGCGTTGGTCTTGCCAAAACATCACGCATCGACTCTTTTCGGAGCGATTTCTTCCTGCCGGAGCTTTTCCGCCTTTTTGTTCGCCCGGCTTTTCTTTTCGGGCTTGTTCGCTCGGGGGCCATAGGATCTGTAACAGCAATTCGCACTATATTACGTTTCCTTATCGCACTCCAGCAAGAACTGGCTATCACAACTCGGCGCCTCGCGCCACCGGATTCAAGTATTCCCAGCGGCTGCGGGGAAGGTTATTGACGTCGCACCGATAAATGCAAATCGCTCGTTGTACGCCCTGTCGCCGCGTTGTTTGGTTAACTGAAAACTCCTGCGTTTTGGCTGCCACGTAGCCCCCGCAAGATTTCAAAGTCTTTTTGCCACGGCCGGTCACGTTTTCCGAAGGAATAGGCAAATGGACAATTCACTGCGAAACCAAACTGAAATCGAAGGGCTACGGTACGAACGATCATCCAGTTTCACCGAAAGCGCCGAAAACAACGAGGAAACAACTATCGCTATGAAAGATGCAGACATAACGCTTGGCATGACCGTGCTTTTCCTTGCCTGCCTCGCGCTTGCAGCCCTGGCGCATGTCATTGTTTCGTAACTGAATCAAAACAAGACTGCCGAAGTTTTTGTATCACTAACCTGAATCCTTCTAACCCCCTTTGACGTCAAAACATGCTCGACTCAATCTCCATACTTGGAGGCTCGCACGACGAAGCGACATCCTCTGTCCAAACCATGAATTGGGACATCGAGTCTGTGAATGACACTTCCACTCACGACGGTGGCCTGCGAACTCTCCTAACAACGGTGAGTAGCTTTTTCACCGAGTTGAAGCGGAGGAAGGTTTACAGAGTCGAAGCCGCGTATGCTGTTGCCTCCTGGCTGCTAATCCAGGCCGCATCGATTTTTCTGCCAATATTTGATGCACCTCCCTGTATGATGAGAGGAGTCGTTTTGTTCCTCGCGCTAGGGTTCGTTGTTTCAGGAGTTCTGTCATGGGTTTTTGATATAACGCCGCAGGGCATAAGACGAACTGCCGACATTTCACCGGATCAAACGGTTGATGTCGTTCGGCAGCTCCAGGAGCAGGCCCGGCAGGAATTTGTCCGGGGTTATTTATCGGCATTGGTTTACACCGGACGAGGCGACAAAACCAGAGCGATTGATTATCTTAACCACGAATACCTTAATCACCAATGGCTCAAATATAACAACGATCGCACGGGGATGTCAGTCGATGCTATGCTTGATGAGCTGCGACGCGATCCGCGGTTCGAGGCTCTCGCGGCGAAAGCCCAGTGAACCACAACCCAATTGCGATTGAAGTGACAGCCTTGGGCCACGTTCGATGATCCTGTCTCACCGATACAAATTCATTTTTATCAAAACAGCGAAGACCGCCGGGACAAGTATCGAAGTGTTTCTTTCGCAACGCTGTGGTCCGCAGGACATCGTGACTCCGATTGTGCCAGGCGTTGAAGGGCATCAACCGCGCAATTACGAGGGCCTGATCAATCCGATTCCCGAAATTCTTGAACGCCCCGGTAAGTTTTTCTCTGCGCTACGTCAAACAATGACGAGTCGCGCCAAATTCTATAATCACATGCCGGCGCGCGAGGTGAAGCAACGCGTTCCCGCCGACATTTGGAACGGCTATTTCAAATTTTGCGTGGAACGAAATCCGTGGGACAAACTTTTGTCCCATTACAACATGCACGCGGCTCGTGAAAACGGCTGTCTCTCGCTAGACGAGTATCTCGCTCGCGGTCGGTTTCCCATTAACGATTTCCGGTACCTGGATCGGTCCCAAAGCAAAATCATCGTCGATCGAATTATTCGTTATGAAAACCTGGCTAAAGAGCTCAGTGAAATTTTTGCTCAGCTCAACATTCCGTTCGACGGCACTCTCGGTGTTGCAGCCAAATCGGAGTACCGCGCAGACCGGCGTCCGTATCAGGAAATGTTCAACGAGCAACAACAGCGAATCGTAGAGAAAGTGTTCGCTAAAGAAATTCAACTGCACGGTTATCGATTCGAACCGTAGTTGCTCTTAGCCATGCGGCTGCGGCGAACCGGTGCTCACAAGATTTCCGCTACGCCCTGAATCCAAGCTTGCCTTTCGCGCGGACCTTTGTTTCCATGGGTATGTGGCCCCCGCTGAGGATGTAACCTCTGTCACCGCGACCGGCGGAGATGCTGCTCACACCCCGGGGCTTTTTACCACTACGCATTGGAGCATGGTACTCGACGCGCAAGGTGAATCGCCAGCAGCACAGAAGGCTCTCGAAGAACTTTGCCGCACCTATTGGCGACCTATCTATAGTTTCGTGCGCAGACAGGGTTCACGAGCTGAGGATGCCGAGGACCTTACACAAGGTTTTTTCGCCTTGCTCTTGGAACGCAAAGACCTGAACACCGTTCGTAAAGAAAAAGGGCGCCTTCGTTCATACCTGCTTTCGTCGTTGAAAAATTTTATGGTGGACGAGGCCCGTCATGCAATGGCCGCAAAACGCGGTAAGGGACAGCATCTGATTCCGCTGGACGAGATACGCGACCGCGAGCACGGCGATGTCGAGCGAAGCGACAGGTTCACCGCTGATCAACTCTACGAACGCCGTTGGGCCTTTACGGTCCTCGAGCAAGTGATGGGACGACTGCGGGAAGAGTATCGTAGCGCGGGCAACGTGCGGTTTTTCGAACAGATGAAGAAGATGCTCATGGACGAACCCGACCGGCCAACACAAGCCCAGGTCGCGACCGAATTCGACATGACCGAGAACGCGGTGAAACAAGCTTTTTACCGCTTTCGTCAGCGATACCAAACGTTGTTGCGCGAAGAGATCGCCCACACGGTCGCAATACCCGGCGACGTCGAAGACGAGTTGCGCCATCTGATTGCCGTTGTTCGCGCGTAACCTCTCAGAAAATTTTACGCAATATAAAAGGGGAAGTGCACCAAGGACTCTCCGACGATGATCAGCGCACTCAGACCTTGTCCGAAGTGCGGCTCGGAAATCCCGACCGACGCACCGGAAGGAGGCTGCCCAGGTTGCCTTCTGGAGAGTGGCCTTCGAATCCTCGCTGAAGAGGCAGTAGCCGAAGTCGCCGACCTCCGCCATTCCGACAAAGCAACAGGTGCGACCACTCGACGCGAGCGCTTCGCTGCGTTGTTAGGAGAACTCGGCGATTATGAATTGCTCGAAGAAGTCGGGCGCGGGGGTCAGGGCGTCGTGTTTCGAGCCCGTCAAAACAATCTCAATCGCATAGTCGCCCTAAAAGTCATCAGTCTCGGCCAGTGGGCTAGCAAAGACCACCTCAAGCGTTTTCGCCGCGAAGCCGAGGCTGCCGCGAAGCTGGATCATCCCGGTATCGTACCCATTCATGATGTCGGAGAGCGCGACAGCTCGTGTTACTTCAGCATGAAGTTCGTTGAAGGTGGCCAGCTCGACGAAGTAGTTAAGCAGGCGCCGATATCGATCCGCAGTGCGGCGGAATTAATCGCCAAGGTCGCACGTATTGTTCATTACGCGCATGAACACGGCATTCTTCATCGTGACATCAAACCAGGGAACATCCTGCTGGATGAAAAAGGAGAGCCGCATCTGACCGACTTCGGACTCGCGCGACTGCTCGAAACGGAAAGCACGATTACACAGACACTGGATGTGTTAGGGACACCGAGCTACATGGCGCCGGAACAAGCTGCTCCGGGTAACTCGAAGCTTACAAGCGCGACAGATGTGTACGGCCTTGGCGCAGTGCTTTACCAGTTGTTAACCAATCACCCGCCATTTGCCGGCGGTACGACGTACGAAACGATCAAGTTGCTGTTAGACACCGAACCGCGGCCCCCGCGACAATTAAACTCCAAAATAGATCGCGAGCTTTCCACGATTTGCTTGAAGTGCCTCGAGAAAGATCCAAAACGTCGTTACTCATCCGCTCTCGCGCTGGCGGAAGACTTGGAACACTGGTTGAAGCACGAGCCGATCCAGGCAAAGCCCAGTGGAATCTTTACTCATGCCCGGAAGTGGGTCCGAAGGAATCCAAGCACGACTGTGCAGGTCGCGTTGTTGCTGATCCTTGCTGTGGGCCTGAGCCTCACGCTTTGGAATAGCAAACCCAAAGTCATAATCCCAAAGAGCGTCGCAGTCCTTCCATTCGAAAACCTCAGCGACGATCCGAACAGCGCCTATTTTGCGGACGGTATCCAGCAGGAGATTCTGACACGACTCGCCAACATTTCAGACGTGAAAGTAATTTCGCGCTCTTCCACTCAGTCATATCGCAGCAAGCCTGGGAATCTCGCCGAAATCGCAAAGCAGCTCGGCGTCGCAAACATTGTGGAAGGTAGCGTGCAAAAAACAGCCGGCCAGGTGCGGGTCAATGTGCAGCTGATTAATGCGCAAACCGATTCGCATTTGTGGGCTGACACCTACGACCGGAAGTTGACTGATGTCTTTAGCGTCGAGAGTGAGATAGCCAAAGGGATAGCACAATCGTTACAAATAAAACTGACCGGTTCCGAGCAGCGCGCGTTATCAAATAAACCAACAGATAACCCAGAGGCTTACGATGCATATCTCCGCGCCCTCGCTTTTGACGAGCGGCATGAACCAGAGAAGACCATCGATTCCTATGAGCGGGCGGTGCAACTCGACCCGAAGTTTGCGCTCGCCTGGGCGCGACTTTCTCGCATACATGCATTTGTCTATTTCACTCACGACGACGCCACGGCAGCTCGTCGTGACAAAGCGAAAGATGCTTTGGAAAATGCGCAGAAACTAGCGCCGAACTCGCCTGAAACGCTGCTTGCCTTGGGTCATTATCAATACCTGGTGTCGGGTGATTACGCGGCGGCGAAAACCACATTTAAGCGCGTTAGCGAAATGTTACCAGGCAGCAGCGAGCCCCTTTATGCGCTCGGCCGACTTGCGCGACGGGAGGGACACTGGGATGAAGGCGTTTCCTACTTCGACCTGGCGCTTAGACTGGACCCACGCAACTTGGAGTTACTTCAAAATGCGACACACACTTATCGTGCGCTTCGCCAATTTCCGGCTGCACTGAAACTCCTTGATAGGCGGCTGGACATCATGCCAGACGATTCGGGTCTCATAGCGGGAAAGGCCCGCATTTATCAAGCCCAGGGTAATTTGCAAGAAGCTGCTAGGCTACTGTCAGGAAAAGACTGGCTGGCAGCCTCTGACGACGTCTGGAGCGATCAGTTGAGATATGAACGAAAATATGATGAGGCTATTCGATTCCTGCACGCACAACTAGCTCAAGCCGATCTCAATCCTGAGACAAAGGCTGGCTATTTGATAAACCTTGCTTTGGCGCAGCGCGTTGCTGGCAACAGCGCTGGTGCGAAGGCTAGTGCTGCGCAGGCACTCAAAATATCGCAGCCGCTCTACAGAGACAAACCAGATAGCCCTTCTTTCATGAGGTACCTGGCTTTTGAATATGCATACATGGGGGAGAAGGAGCTGGCGTTGAAGCTAGCTGAGCGCATAGTTATGCTTCAGCCTCGTTCTAAAGATGCGGCGTCCGGACCTACGTATGAAGAGGACCTGGCAATAATTCAGGCGCTAGTCGGCGAGAATGGCCGCGCGATTGCAAATCTGACGCGGCTATTACAAACGCCTTATTTCGGCGGCGGATACCGAATACCCATTACATCGGCCCTTCTCAGACTCGATCCGATCTGGGATCCTTTGCGCGCCGATCCCGCCTTCCAAAAGCTTTGCGAGGAAAAGGTCGATAAAAGCATTGCTGTGCTTCCGTTTGACAATCTAAGCGGCGACTCGAACAACGCTTATCTCGCTGAAGGCATCCAAGAAGAGATCCTGACCCGGCTGGGTAAGATCGCTGACCTAAAAGTCATTTCGCGTACGTCGACAAAACAATATCAGAGCAAACCTGGCAATCTGGGAGAGATCGCAAAGCAACTTGGTGTAACCAACATTTTGGAAGGGACGATGCAAAAAGCGGGCGATCAACTGCGGGTAAATGTGCAGTTGATCAATGCCGAAACCGATTCTCATCTTTGGTCCGAAACCTATGATCGGAACTTCACTGAAATCCTCGCCGTCGAAAGCGAGGTCGCCAAACGAATAGCGGAGTCATTGCAGGCGAAACTAACAGGTAACGAGGAGCAGCTGCTAGCAGCTAAACCGACGAATAACCTGGAGGCGTACGATGCCTATCTCCGTGGCCTCTCTCTTGAGCTACGCAGCGACCCCTGGAGCATGGCTCGCGAGGCCAGAAACTTTTTTGACCGGGCGGTGCAACTCGACCCTAACTTTGGCTTTGCCTGGGCGCGGCTTTGTCGCGTCGACGCCCTTCTCTACAAGGGCAGGATCGACATTTACAATCACGGTACTCTCGCCGCTCGAGCCGAGGCAGCGAAGCGTGACTTGGAGAACGCGCAGAGACTCGAACCGAATTCTCCCGAAACGCTGCTCGCGCTGGGGTACTATCAATACTGGCTATTGGAAGATTTCGGTTCGGCCAAGATAACGTTCGGTCGCGTAGCCAAAATATTGCCTGGCGGCAGCGACGCCCCATATGCCCTGGGCCGAGTTATACGACGCACGGGAGGATATGACGAGAGCATCCCTTACTTCGAACAAGCCCTCGCTCTGGACCCGCGTAATCCGGAGTTACTCAACGCAGCTGCAACGACA
>DATDFM010000082.1:0-9981 GCA_036522635.1 Candidatus Udaeobacter sp.
GTGCTGGATTGGGTGCAGGAGATCGCAACGCTTACACAACCCGAGAACATTTTCTGGTGCGACGGATCGGAGCGCGAGAACGAATTCCTGATCGCTGAGTCGCTCAAGCAAGGCGTCCTGATCGAACTGAATGAAAAGAAAATTCCGCACTCGTATCTTCACAGGTCGAACCCAAACGACGTCGCTCGTGTCGAGCAGTTCACTTTTGTATGCACACCAACAAAACAGGAAGTCGGGCCAACCAATAACTGGTCTGATCCAAACGAGACGTATGCGAAACTTCGGGGGCTGCTCAAGGGTGCGATGCGTGGACGCACCATGTTCGTCATTCCCTACATCATGGGCCCGGCCGACTCGCCGCTGGCCAAGATCGGTTTCGAGATCACCGACTCCAAATATGTCGTGCTCAGCTTGAGAATCATGACCCGCATGGGCGAGATCGCCGTAAAACGGCTCGGCAACGATCCCAATGCGGAATGGAACCGGGGCGTCCATTCATTGCTGGATGTAAATCCTGAGCGCCGGTTCATCTGTCATTTTCCGCAGGACAACACGATCATCTCAGTCGGCTCGGGTTATGGCGGCAACGTTTTGTTGAGCAAAAAATGCCTGGCTTTGCGTATCGGCTCCTATTTGGCGCGCAAACAGAATTGGATGGCGGAGCACATGCTAATTCTGGGTGTGGAATCGCCCGAAGGCCGAAAGCATTATGTTGCCGCCGCCTTCCCCAGCGCATGCGGGAAGACCAATTTCGCCATGCTCATTCCGCCGGAGCATTATAAAGGATGGAAAATCACCACAATTGGGGACGACATCGCATGGATGCAGATTCGCAATGGCGGGTTGTATGCGGTGAATCCGGAGAACGGTTATTTCGGTGTCGTTCCCGGGACGAGCTATAAATCGAATCCGAACGCGATGCGGTCCATCGCGCACGACACGATTTATACCAATGTAGCTCTCACCGACGACGGCGATGTATGGTGGGAGGGCAAAGATGGCGAGCCGCCCGCACACGCGATTGACTGGCGGGGAAACGACTGGACACCTCAATCACAAGAAAAAGCTGCGCACCCGAACAGCCGGTTTACCACGCCTATGCGCAACAATCCAGCGCTGGACCGCGACGTTGAAAAAGGTGAGGGCGTGCCAATTAGCGCAATCATTTTCGGTGGGCGTCGCAGCGATACTGTGCCGCTGATTTATCAAGCGTTCGATTGGAACCACGGCGTATATTTAGGCTCAACAATGGCTTCGGAGACTACCGCAGCCGCCACCGGTGCGGTGGGGCGGATCCGGCGCGACCCCATGGCAATGCTGCCCTTCTGTGGATACAACATCGGCGATTATTTTCAGCACTGGCTCGATATCGGAAAACAACTCACCAATCCGCCGCTGATCTTCAACGTGAATTGGTTTCGCAAAGGCACGGACGGAAAATTTCTCTGGCCGGGTTTTGGCGAACATGCGCGTGCTCAAATGGATCATCGATCGATGCGAAGGAACCGGTGGCGCGCTCAAGTCACCGGTTGGCTGGCTGCCCAGCCCACATGATCTCGATCTGGCGGAGCTTGATATCGATCACAACGCCATCGACGAACTCCTTTGCCTCGATCACGAGGAATGGCAAAAAGAGATCGCTGCGCATAAAGAGTATTTCGATTCGTTAGGCGGCGTGGTGCCGGAAGAATTGCAAAAACAGCGCGAGCAACTGGCCGAACGGTTCGAACTGTAGCCGTCGCCCTGTGGGCGACGCCGGTGCAACCCGACAGGACGCTTCGCACAGCGAAGCGGCTATGGAAATTTGCGAACTGCTTGACTCGCAGCGAAAATCTCCGGTGGGTTCGAAGATCGGGAACAAAAAGCGGGTTGTCATTCCTACGGGCGATGATTGCATCGAGATTCGCGGCGCACGCCAGAACAATCTCAAGGGGATCGACCTCGATCTTCCGCTCGGAAAATTGACTGTCGTCACCGGCCCCAGCGGCAGCGGCAAATCGAGTCTCGCGTTCCAAACGATTTACGCCGAAGGCCAGCGACGTTACGTCGAAACGTTCAGCCCGTACATGCGGCAATTTCTGGATCGAATGGACAAGCCGCGCGTGGACGATATTCGCGGTATCCCGCCTGCAATCGCCATTGAGCAGTCGAACCCCGTGAAGACTTCTCGTTCGACCGTCGGCACAATGACGGAAATCAATGATTACTTGAAACTTCTGTGGCCGCGCGTCGCGCGGGCGTTCTGCCCGAGTTGCAGTCGGGAGATTCGACCGGAAACCGCGCAATCGATTGCCGAACAGATTTTTACCCGATTTTCGAGCTGTCATTCCGAGCGCAGTGAAGCGAAGCGGAACGAAGTCGAGAATGGAGCGGCTGGGGAAGCCGCGACATTGACGGGCAGGGTGAAAGCTGAGCGAACGGGAAGTGAGCGAATCAAATCTCTGGACATTTCCTTGGATACGAGACTTTCCAGAGATCCTTCGACTTCGTTGCGCTCCGCTCAGAATGACAAAAGGAAAACGACAGCCGCTCTCATCACATTTTGGATCGCAGTCCCCTCCAAAATGGAGCCGCGAGAGTTTTTCGATTTCCTCCAACAGCAGGGGTATTTGCGCGTTTGGATGGACCACAAAGTCGTGCGCGTGGACGATCCGAATCCAAAAATCAAAAAGCTCCGACCGCGTGTGCAGGTTATTCAAGATCGGATAGCGATCACCGAAGAGAATCGCTCGCGCTTGGTCGAAGCGGTCGAGACCGCCCTGCGCTTTGGCAAAGGACAGGTGAACGTTATTCCCGTGCAGGCAGGCGTATCGCCTGCAACCCCAAAAGGAGCGGCCGACATGGCCGCTGCTGCAGTCCTTCCCTTCTCGACCGGCTGGCATTGTGCGTGGTGCGATTTGGACATCCGTCCCGCGACGGTCGGCCTTTTCAGTTTTAATAATCCGCTCGGGGCATGTCCGGACTGTCGCGGCTTTGGCAGGACAATCGCTATCGATTTAAATAAAGCGATTCCCGACCGCAGCCTCAGCATTAAACAAGGAGTGGTGCGGGTTTTTCGCGGGGCGGAGTTCGGTGAATCACAGAAGGATTTGCTACGCGCGTGCGCCCGCGAAGATATCGACATCAACCTGCCGTTCGATGAATTACCCAAGGCCGATCAGGATTTCGTAATCGAAGGAGAAAGGCGATCGGGCGAATACAGTGACGAAGACTACGAGCACGATCGCTGGTACGGAGTGCGCGGTTTTTTCCGCTGGCTGGAAAGCAAAACTTATAAAATGCACGTGCGCGTGTTGCTCAGCCGTTATCGCGCCTACGTCACCTGTCCTAAATGTAACGGCGGCCGCTACCAACCCGAAGCGCTGAATTATAAAATCGTAGCGGCGGTCTCTGAGCAGCGAGACGGCGCTCACACAGCGCCGCGACAGCTGACCCTTCCCGAATTCCAGGCGCTCTCGATTTCCGACGCGTGTGATCTTTTGCGCACAATCGAAGTTTCGTCGAATGACAAAACCGCGGAAATGCTGCGCGACGAAATTTGCGCGCGCCTCAATTATCTATGCGAGGTGGGCGTCGGTTACCTCACGCTCGACAGGTCCACCCGCACCTTGAGTGGTGGTGAAGTGCAGCGTGTAAATCTCACCACGTGTCTCGGCGCTTCACTGGCGAATACGCTCTTTGTGATGGACGAACCGAGCGTTGGATTACACCCGCGTGACGTGGGCCAATTGGTGCGCGTGATGCACAATCTGCGCGACAAAGGCAACACGTTGCTGGTCGTTGAGCACGAGGAACAAATCATACGTGCGGCGGATAATTTGATCGACCTTGGCCCCGGCCGCGGTGAGCACGGCGGCGAATTGGTTTGGAACGGACCACTGGACGAATTCTGTAGGCGCTTCCCTGCGGGAAGCGCGAGTGATAGTCCCAGCAGCCCCTCAATGCTGCGCCGCCCACAGCGCAGCGACTACAGCCAATCCCTAACGCGTGATTATCTCACTGGGCGCAAATCCATTCCGCTTCCGAAATCGCGGCGAGAATGGACTTCGTCGATCAAAATCCTCGGTGCGCGGGAGCACAATTTGAAAAATATCGACATCGAGTTGCCGCTCGGCGTCTTCACGTGTGTAACCGGAGTGTCTGGATCCGGCAAATCGACACTGATTCACGATGTGCTGTACCGGAATCTGCTGCGCGCGAAGGGACAATCCTCGGATCAGGAACCGGGCGCATGCAAATCGATCACCGGCACGCATCGAATCGGCAATGTCGTTATGGTGGATCAATCGCCGCTCGCTCGCACACCGCGTTCAACTCCGATTCTTTATCTCGGTTTGTTTGATCAAGTCCGCGAATTGTTCGCCGCGCAGCCGGAGGCGATGGCCCAGGGACTGACCCCGGCCGCTTTTTCATTTAACTCCGGTAACGGGCGTTGCGAACGTTGCTCTGGCACCGGTTACGAAAAGATCGAGATGCAATTCTTGAGCGATCTTTATGTGCGTTGCGCAGAATGCGAAGGGAAACGCTTCCAACCGCACGTTCTGAATGTGCAACTGCATGGAAAATCGATTCACGACGTTCTCGAGCTCACGGTCAGCGAAGCCATCCAATTTTTCGCGCAAATCGGTGAAGATTGCGGCGCGCGAATTTCTGACGGCCTCAAGGTGCTCGACGAAGTAGGCCTTGGTTATTTGCGGCTGGGTCAGCCATTGAACACCTTGTCCGGCGGCGAATCGCAGCGATTGAAACTAGTCAGCCATTTGTCCGATGCTTTCGGCACTCGCAATTTGTTCATCTTCGATGAGCCAACCACGGGATTACATTTCGACGATGTGGCGCTGCTGCTGCAACTATTCCAGCGCCTTGTGGATCGCGGGCATTCGCTCGTGGTCATCGAACATAATTTGGAGGTGATTAAGAACGCCGATTGGATCATCGATCTAGGCCCCGAAGCCGGCGATGCGGGCGGTGATATCGTCGCGGTTGGCACACCTGAAGAAATCGCAAAAACCGAGAAGTCGCACACCGGAAAATTTCTTGCTCACATTCTGGGGAGCGCACGCGGCCCGCGTGCAGCTTTTGGCGGCTCGCCAAAACCCGTAAGGCAGGTCTACGTCGATGAGGATAACGAATTCGCGTTGCGCGCGGCGGAAGATCCGTCAGGCCAGTGTCCTAACGGTGCACGCCACCGGCATGCGCTCCCCGATTCGGGAAGCAACGGCGCGATTCATGTTCACGGCGCGCGAGAACACAATCTTAAGAATATCGATCTGAAAATTCCGCGGGGACAGCTAGTGGTTATCACCGGGTTGAGCGGCTCGGGGAAGTCGACGATCGCTTTCGACATCTTATTCGCGGAGGGACAACGCCGGTTTCTCGACAGCATGTCGCCATATGCGCGGCAATTCGTGGAGCAACTGGAAAAACCAGATGTTGATCTGGTCAGCGGATTACCACCCACGGTCGCCATCGAACAACGTGTGACCCGCGGCGGAGGCAAGTCGACCGTCGCTACAGTCACGGAGGTTTACCATTTCCTTCGTCTTCTATTTGCAAAAACCGGAACGCAGTTTTGCCCCGACTGCGATCTGCCCGTCCAAAAACAAAGTGCAGCGGTCATTGTAAAACAGGTGGAGACCGCCGCAAAACGCGCTCCTTTGAAGGTGCTCGCACCGCTGGTGAAAGCGCGGAAAGGTTTTCACACTGACGTGGCGCGCTGGGCGGAGCGCCAGGGATTCGAGACTCTTTACGTGGACGGAAAGCTCATTCCGATTGGACAGTTTCGGAAACTGGAGCGCTTCAAAGAACACACCATCGATGTGGTCGTAGGCGTGATCGATCGTCGCCGTAGCGCAAGTGCGCGCGAGATTATCATTCGCGCTCTTGAGATTGGGCGGGGCACAGCGCGACTGCTGGATTCAAAAAATCGTCTCACGGTCGTGAGCACCGAGATGAGCTGCCCGAATTGCGGCCGCGCGTTCGAAGAACTGGATCCGCGTTTGTTCTCGTTCAATTCGCCGCATGGGATGTGCGAAGAATGCGGAGGATTCGGCGAAATTTGGGACCACGATTTGCAAACGGGAGCGAACCGGGACGGGGAATCTGTTCTGGAGAGCGAGTTGGCTGCCGAACGCGAATCGGAATGGATCGATGAAGGCGAAGCGCGCGAATGTCCAGGTTGTCACGGTTCGCGTTTAAACGCCGAAGCGCGTCATGTGCGCGTGCAAGGATATTCGATCGATCGGTTCACGAATCTGTCGGCCGGCGATGCAGCGCGCGCGATCGCGAAGTTAAAATTCAAGGGAACGGACCAGACAGTAGCCGCGGGTCTCATTCCCGAGATTCAACAGCGCCTTCGCTTCATGGAGACCGTCGGGCTGGGTTATCTCGCGCTTGGGCGGTCGGCAAAAACTTTGAGTGGTGGCGAATCGCAACGAATCCGTTTGGCTGCGCAGCTCGGCTCAAATTTGCGCGGTGTGCTCTACGTGCTGGACGAGCCAACGATTGGTTTGCATCCACGCGATAATCAGCGCCTGCTCGAAACGCTCACAACCTTGCGGAACAAGGGTAACTCATTGCTTGTGGTCGAGCATGATGAAGAAACGATGCGGCGCGCCGATCATATCGTGGATCTCGGTCCACGCGCGGGAATTCATGGCGGCGAGGTGGTGACGAGCGGAACGCTAAGCGACGTTGAGAAGAATTTAAATTCCGAAACCGCGCGTTGTTTGAAATCGCCACTGTGCCATCCAATACGGGGTTCACGACGTTCGCTGCGCGAAGTCGAAAGCTGGATCGAGATTCATGGCGCGCGCGCGAACAACTTGAAAAACATAGATGTGCGCTTTCCAGTCGGCAGATTGTCGGTGATTACCGGAATCTCCGGCAGCGGCAAATCCACGTTAATGGACAAAGTAATTTGGCCGGCGGTGCGCGACCAGTTAAACGAAAGAAAGCGCGCGGGCGATGGCGATCTTTTCAAACTCGTGAGCGGCGCGCAGGAGATCGAAGCCGTGTACGAAGTCGACCAGTCGCCGATTGGAAAAACCTCGCGCTCAACGCCCGGAACCTACGTGAAAGTGTTCGATGAAATTCGAAATCTCTACGCGCAATTGCCCGTATCACGGATGCGCGGCTACTCGGCGAGCCGGTTCTCGTTCAACGCCGAAGGCGGCCGTTGCGAGACGTGCAAGGGCCAGGGCATGATCAAGCTCGAGATGAACTTTCTCCCGAGTAGTTATGTCTCGTGTGAAGATTGTCACGGCCGGCGGTACAACCCGCAGACGCTGGAGGTTCTCTACAATGAGAAATCTATTGGCGATGTGATGGAAATGACTATCGAAGAAGCCGCGCAATTCTTTTCGGCGCATCCGAAAATTGCTCGTCCCCTTTCGCTGCTGGTCGATACCGGCCTTGGATATCTGAAGCTGGGCCAACCGAGTCCCACTCTAAGCGGCGGCGAAGCGCAACGTCTCAAGCTGGTGACGCAATTGAAACGCGGTGTGAATCGCGCGGCGAACGAACGCATCCGAAAAATGCGCCAGCCCGGATCGACATTATATCTGCTGGAGGAACCGACCATTGGTCTGCACATGGCCGACATTGAACTGCTGCTTAACGTGTTGCACCGGCTCGTTGACGAAGGAAACACTGTCATCGTCATCGAACATAATCTTAGTGTGATCGCCGAAGCAGACTACATCGTCGATCTCGGGCCGGAAGCGGGTGCAGCTGGCGGCGAAATAGTCGCCTGCGGAACCCCGGAACAAGTGGCGAAAAATCGCGTCAGCCGCACCGCCCCCTTTTTGCGAAAGCTGCTGAAGAGCTCTCGTCTTTTGTAGCCGTCGCCCTGGCGGGCGACGCGCGCCTTTCGCGCAGCGAAACGGCTACAGTTTGATTGCGCAGAATGATAACGTCGCGCACAATCGCCACGCAAATGCTCGCCTACTATCTCCATAACCTCGACCCCATGATTTTCCGCATCTATGACAACGTCGGGCCGCGATGGTACGGGCTCGCTTATGTTGCCGCGTTTGTATCGAGCTATTTTCTTTTCCTCTGGCTGTCCAAGCGAGGATATGCCGATCTGCCGCCGCAACGCGTAGGCGATTTCATCACGGGCTGCGCGCTATTCGGGGTGATCGTTGGGGGGCGCCTCGGCTACGTCTTCTTTTACAAGCCGGAAATGCTGCGCGAACCGTTATCGATCTTGCGCGTTTGGGAAGGAGGCATGTCGAGTCACGGCGGGATGCTCGGCCTGTTGCTGTTCACTTGTTACTACGCCTGGCGTCATCAGATTTCCTGGCTGAACCTCGGGGACAATCTTGTCGTAACGGCGCCGGTTGGATTGTTCTTCGGACGATGCGCGAACTTCATCAATGGAGAGCTATACGGGCGCATCGCTAATGTTCCCTGGGCAATGCAATTTCCGAAGGAACTCTTCGATCATCCCCAGGAAACCGAACGCGCAGTCGCAGCGTGTGCGCAGATTGATCCGTCATTGACGACACCAGATGCGATCATCGGTGCGGTGCGCAGCCGGCCAGAAGTCGCGAACGCGCTGCGCTCAATTCTGTCGCCGCGGCATCCGTCGCAAATTTATGAAGCCTTCTTCGAGGGCATCGTGTTGTTCGCGATTTTGTGGTTTGTCCGGACGCGTACCCGCCAACCGAATGGCGTTTTGACTGGATTGTTTTTCATTTGTTACGCGATCTTCCGAATCGTGGTGGAAAACTTCCGTGAGCCCGATGCCACGTTGATCGGGCCGTTCACACGCGGCCAGTTCTTTTCGTTCTTCCTAATTGTCATAGGCGCCGCGTTTATCGTGGCGGCGAAGAGGCATCCGACCTACCCGAGTAGAATGACAAAGCACTAATGACGAATGGCGAATGACGAGAGAAGCTCGAATGAGTAAATGACGAGTTGAATCGTTTTCATCATTCGGATTTCATCATTCCTTCGTCATTCGAGATTCGTCATTGGTCATTTTCATGGATTCTCACTTTCGTTTCTGCAAAACGGCATTATTACTTATTCCGGTGACGCGGGAATGCTCGTTCCGGAAATCGTAGCCGCCGGCGGCGGTTTAGTCTTTGCGTTCGATCACTCGACGATCGCAGGGAAAATTGTCCTCAGTCTTCTTGCTGTCGTATCGATCTTCAGCTGGTCGATCATGATCACGAAACTGCGCGTGATACGCTTTGCACGGAGGCAAAACGCGCGGTTCCTGGCTGCGTTTCACAAGGACCGACAACCTCTTCGCTTGTTTGAGAAGAACGCCCGTTTTTCCGGTGCGCCCGTTTTCAATGTGTATCGCGCAGGGTGTGAGGAGATGACGTTTCATCTGCTGGGTTCAGCCGAAGTCGATGACACATTTCGTGCGCGCCTCGAGATTGCTGACAAAATCTCGCCAGCGCAGATGGGCGCGGTGACTGCCGCAATGGAACGTGCAGTCGGTGAGACAGCGCTCTCACTCGAATCGCAGATGATTCTGCTCGCCACTGCGGTGAGCGGTTCGCCATTTCTGGGATTGCTCGGCACGGTGTGGGGCGTCATGGACGCCTTCACCGGAGTAGCGGAAGCAGGTTCTCCCAATCTTGTAGCGATGGCGCCCGGCGTTTCCGGCGCGCTCATCACCACGGTCGTCGCACTGTGCGTCGCGATTCCCGCAATGTTCGGTTACAACTTTCTCGTCACCAGCATCCGCGGGATCATCGTGGAGATGGACAACTTTGCAGCGGAGCTCGCCTCGGAGTTCGAGCACAAATACGTCGATCACGGGTCGCGCGATTCCGCGTTCAGGAGATGAAGTAACAGTTCCATGCGCCGCTATTCCCAACGCAGAATCTCTCCACGTTGAGCGAGATCAATATCACGCCACTGCTCGATCTCGCTTTTGTGCTGCTGATTATCTTCATGATCACCACGCCGCTGCTGGAAAGCAGCATGAACCTGGTGATCCCGTCCAGTGGCACCAAGAAT
>DATDFM010000083.1:0-15533 GCA_036522635.1 Candidatus Udaeobacter sp.
CGACCCACTCCTGCTTTGGTAGAAAAGAAGCGATTCGTCGCAATTCTATTTACCGTGGTATTGAACATCGGAGCTCTAACGAGAAGCAGATAGGCCACGGCAGGGTATCGCCGTGATTCCCGCTGAACGCTTTTATGGGCAGTTGGCTTCATCGCGCCAAGCCCCGACAACTGGCTTCACACTCGCTGCGTTCTGAAACTCGAATCGGTCATCCACGGTTGTGGCGAATTGGTTTGACCGGTTGGCTAAATTTCTCCCAAAGTCCTCGACTATGAAAGCCCCCATTTCACAAGTTCTAGTCCATCGCGCGATGGCAGGTGTTTCCCCACTCTACGAGGCGTGGGCGAAGGCGAGTGAGATTTTGCATCGTGTCACAGCCGCTGCCAGAGCGACGATATTCTTCCTTGCCTACGTAACTACACTCCTTCTTGCCTCCTGCGGTTCGAACTCGTCGCAGCCCACCTACGATGCCGCGATTCAGGAAGGGCAGACCGCTGCCCAAGACCTCATCAATCAGGGCTCCTCCGCGGCCGCGATCGCCCTCGTGGATGACAAGCGCATCATTTGGAGCCAGCGCTTCGGCCTGGCCGATTGCGACACGGGCCAGATGCCAACGGACTCCACGATGTTCGGCGTCGGCTCGGTGAGCAAAATGTTTGCAACAATTGCCGTGATGGTATCTTCCCGTCGTTATTCGGGTGTTCTGAGGATCGTCCATCGCCCATAGGAGAAGGCGATGGCTGCAACGATCATGGTGAGTGCGGTCAGGATTCCCGACTCGCCAATCCACAGCTCTGGCTGAGCGCCGTGACTGGCCGGATCAAACGCGGTTTGGATAATGGCGTTCCAGGCTGAGTGTAGCGTGATCGCGGGCCAGACGCTGCCCGTCTCCAGCCGCAGC
Source organism: Candidatus Udaeobacter sp. (assembly GCA_036522635.1). Classification (GTDB taxonomy): domain Bacteria; phylum Verrucomicrobiota; class Verrucomicrobiia; order Chthoniobacterales; family UBA10450; genus Udaeobacter. The sequence continues at coordinate 902 of DATDFM010000083.1, forward strand.
CGCGCGAACACGAAGCTAAATGCCGTGGCCATGATCACCAAGAGCAGAGCTATAAGGAAAGGCGGCGGACCAACGAGGAATGCGCCTCCAAGGACTAGCGGCACATGCCAGAGGCCCCAGATCAGGCCGCTCGTTAGAATGGGTTTGGGCAACCCAGCGTCAACGAGGCGCGTGAGCATGTAACCACGCCAGCCGATCTCTTCACCGGCGGCCGTAACAGCGCAGTTGGCGGTTCCGACAGTGGCCGCGACGGCAAGGTTAATCACGAACACGACGCCAAGGGAAGTTGTGTTCGCGATGTACGGCGCCGTCAGCCGGTTGGGGCGCGGGCTGAACTGTACCAGGCCCGTCGTCCACGCGATACCGTAAGCAATTAACCCTATGACGACCGGAAAAATTAGCGCCAGTCCAATCGCCTTCGAGCCGCGTCGGCCCCCAAGACGAAACGAGACATCGCCGAACCCGTCATGGAGTGCGAGGCGCGCTACGACGGACGCCGCCGCTGGGGTCCACATGAGCGCAGAAATCCACCACGAACTGCCTCTGATCGCCAGCGTCTCGAACACGACAGAAAGCGGGATAAGGACTGCGAAGTATATGATCAGACTGCGACGCGCCCGGAGCCGAATATTGCTGTCAGCGGCATCTAACGCCGGTGATGTTCTCAAACTTAACGAGATTCCGTTTCCGCGTATCGTGGTTCCTGTTAACTACTCGCGATGGTAGCTCAGGTCGCCCTTAGTCACAACGATAAAAACGACTGCCGCGATGCTAAAGACGATAGCTATACCGAGGGTCTGATAGTGAACTGGGAGATAATATGGCGGAGTGGACGGAAAGAGCGCTACCCTTTAGAATCAACGGCTGAGACGTAACCCCAAACTCCAACCGCGCTTCTTGAGATTGTCAGCGATGATTTCCCAATACTTTCACGGATTTCTTCCCGCTCGGGGTCGTCATCGTCTCGCTCCGACGCCATGAGGTCGGGTCACGCACGGCGTCAACAACCTCGCGGATAGTGTCGACCACCAGTTGAGGCTGCTCCTTGTGTATCGCGTGGCCACTATGCGTATTGGTGATGTGCTTTGCGTTGGGCACAAGCGTCGCAAGCTGGTCCTGCGCCTTTTTCTGCGCGGCATCAGTGACGTAACCGAAATCTGGTGGCATATCTTTCGGTAGCTTGCCTGCCTTGATCAATGGCGGGATTTGAGGACCCCAAGGCCGGTCCGCAGACAATACTACCAGAGGCATTGAAGGCAGTGGCGGAGCGGCGCGAACCTGATCGAAGCTGCGGTCTGGGTCGATCCATTCCGCAGCTGGATACAACGCCAGGTCTTCGCGCATATCACCGTTGATCCCCTTTCGCTGTATCGTCCATTGTTCCGGTGTCAATGCATCCTGGAGCCCTTCGCTGAGAGCGTCGACGAGGACGAGACCAGCTACATCTTTCGGGTAGGTCCTCGCATAAAGCTTGACGACCAAACCGCCATAAGAGTGTCCGACTAGCACGTAAGGACCCGTCTCACCCGCAGCGCTTAGCAGAGCATGCAAATCGGCAACCGCATCCTTCGCTGTAGTCGGCTGCGGCACCGGGTCGCTGCGGCTAGGCTTCTCACCAACCGGGGTGCCGGGACGATCGTACGCGCATACTCGTGTGAACTTGGCAACCTGAGGAAACACTGCAGGCGCGGATTTATCGGCAACGCTCCAATCATCAGCGGACGCCATGCGGCCACCCACCAACACAACCGCAGGCGACCCCGTGCCCTGACACTTCATATAGATCTTGCGCCCGCCGCCGATGTCGACCAGGCCGCCGGAGTTGCTGCCTTCCGCAGCGGCAGCGACCACCACCTGAAAGAAGTTAATAAGAGTTACAACAAGGAATAAGACGCATGCCCGGAAGGAAATAGCGGTCTTAATCACTAGGTATAAGCGGCTGTTGTTACCGAGTGCTGTCGATTTTGATCTGCTTTGGTCGACGGATCTATTCGCGCCGGAATTCATAGGCCTGACCGTCCACCAAGGAAAGCCGCAGCAAATTCAGCTTTCCATCTTTGTTCATTTGAAACTGCGCGAATCCTCTCGTCATGTAATCCAAATCGACTATAGGTCCGAACAGCCCAGTCGGCAAAAGGCTGGCGATGAAAATGTCGCCGTCCCGAGGCACAAGCTTGAACTTTGCGCCGCTTGTTAAAAACTCCATGACCAGTGCATCGCCTTGCAGCGTGACCTTGGCCTCGCCGAAGCTTGGATTGACCAACTTGCCGGCGAGCGGTGCGAGCGGCGAGAACGGCCGCGGATTGGAAGGTTTGGCAAACAGCTTCGCTGTCTGCTCGAAATTGGCTTTAGCGTTTTTAAGACTCTCCGCCACGTTGTCATGTTTCGCGTTGCCAAGAATCCGATCCAATACCCATGCTCCTAACGAATTGGGGGCCGTCACATTCGTTTCGTTGGTAAGAATTATGATGCCGATATTCTTATCTGGGACTAGGCCGACATGTTGCTGACCGAATTGCGAGCGGAACGAGCGAATGAACCTGCGAACGCAACCGTCATGCCCGTCTTTGAATGCCAGAACAGCATGACTCATGCAGCAACGAAGATTGGAATGAAACGGATTACCCACCACGATCTGCGCCGTCTTTTCGCGACGATCTGCATCGAAAGCGGCGTGGACATTCCTACCGTGTCGCGGTGGCTCGGGCACAAAGACGGCGGCGCGTTGTGCATGAAAATGTACGGACACTTGCGCCAAGACCACAGCTTCGCGCAGGCCCAAAGGCTGAGCTTCGGCATGGCGGCTTGAGCTTGTTTCGCGCACCCTAACCGTCGCCGACAGCCACGTGCCAGGCCATAATATCATTCGCTCTAGGTCCTTGGTAGAGTTGGACGAGGTGGCGGCGTGGGACGAATCCTCGGTGTCGGTGTAGGCCTTGGGGTGGGAGTCGGCCTTGGAGTTGACGTCGGAGTCGGTGTAGCTGTTGCGGTTGCAGTCGGTGTAGGTGTCGCTGTGGGTGTAGTGGTTGGGGTCGCGGTGGGAGTTGGTGTTACCGTTGCTGTCGGGGTTGGAGTCGGAGTAGCCGTGGCTGTAGGAGTTGATGTCGGCGTCGGTGTAGGGGTGGCAGTAGGTGTACGCGTAGCCGTTGGTGTCGGGCTTGGAGTTCCGCAAGGTAGCAGCCACCTGCCAGCATTAACTATCACTCTTCCCCAATTCCCGCTCTGCGTCGCGTCGAAGCCAACATAGGCTGTGACGCCCACTGTGTTGTGCCCGCCGCTGACTGGGCGGAAAGCGACGAGCGACTCGCCAAGGCTGTTCTGCGCTACTTCCGTCGCTCCCGCAGTAGGCGTCACGATGTTGGCGAAATTGCTGTTCAGCGTTTTAACACCAGCCATCAGCGGGTGGCCTGCGTTAAAGACGCCCAGCGAGAATGAACGGCCTTCCAGGTTGATCGAATAGTCATACGGGTTGTAACCCCCCGTCACCCATCGGCCGTTGATTCCTATTGGCTGGCCTGGCCCGTCGAAGGCAAAGCCGTACTGGACTACGACCCCGCCTCCATCAACGTAGTCCGCCAGGTTATTGCCAAGGGTTTCCGAATCCGCGAACGCAAGATTGCTAAAGCAAACAACGATGTTGTATTGCTGGAGCTGAGCTAGAGTGGGCGTGCCAACATTGGCATTGAAGAGGTCAACGGCGGTCACACCGGGCTCTGCCAGGATTTCCGATTGAAGTTGCGCAGGCGTGCCGCTATCGGCATGGACGATGAGGACGCTGAACTGACATGGTGCCGGAGTTGGCGTTGGAGTAGGCGTTCCATTTGGCGCGAGATAGAGATAGACGTGGTCGGCGTCATAGTTGACTTGTGGGATGAAACCCTGGTTGGGCGGATAATCAATGTTGACGCTGGAAAATGTTGTGCCGACCAGACCGCTTCCTGCCTGCAAGAGCGTATATTGTGTGCCCGGTGTAAAGGGACCACCGGAAAGGGTTACTCCCAGGTTTCCATTAAGTATCGCCGTGCCTTGAACAGCAACGTTGCCGGCGTTTGCTGGAGTCACTGTAACAACTGTGTTGGCCGTAGACCCAAAAGTGACGTTGCCAGCCAGCGAGATCGTTTGTTCGGGCGCGAGCGTGCCCTGTATCGAGGTCGTTGCGCTGTTCGTAATAAAGCCGCTACCGCTTAATGTCCCTGAAGCCCATACGTTGAGACTAGACGCGCTAGCGGTTGCCCCACCGTCGAGGTGCAATAGGCCTGTACCACCGCCTCCACCAGCATTGCCGCCAATAGATAAGATACCGCCTGTAGTGAAGTTGGAGTCAGCGCCGGAAACAGTGACGGTGCCGGACGCCCCAGGGCTGAAGCCGACGTTGGCGAATGTGCCATTTGTCATGCTGCCGCCGTTGGTGATGCTGAGTGTGCCTTGTCCGCTAAAGCCAACGTAGAACCCGGCGTTGTTATGCCACATCGAGCCGGCGCCATCGATGGTTGCGCTTCCCTGGGTGCCAGAGCTGTAGGCGATATAGCCGAACGAGCTCGTGGAATTAACCCGTCCACCATTGGTAACGTTGAGAACGCCATTGCCACTGTTGCCGACATAGAAAAAGCCATTGTTAGTCCAAGTTGAGCCAGAGCCATCAATGGTTGCGGTGCCGTCCGATCCAAAGTCATAGCCCAGGCAACCTGTGCCGTTCGTCACAGTACCGCCATTGGTCGCGTTAAGGACGCCGGTGCCAGAATTGCCTACGTAGAGCAGAGAACTGCTGGTCCAAGTAGATCCAGGTCCATCGACTGTTACTGTCCCGCTTGAGCGACCGGGGAACTCGGGATAGAAACCGAGATAACCGTAAACGTCGGAGACGCTGCCACCGTTGGTGATGTTCAGTGTGCCGGTGCCGTACCCGACGTAGAAATAAACGCTGTTGGCCCAGGTGGATCCGGGCCCATCGACGTTAGCGGTGCCGCTGGTGCCGTTCTCGGAGTGGATGGTGTAACCGATTTCGCCGGCACTATCTGAGACCATTGCACCGTTGGAGATGTTCAGTGTGCCGTTCCCGCCGTAACCCACAGAGAGATCGCTGTTCACAGTGAGACTGCCGCTCCCGGAAGCGCTCAAATTGCCGAGGTCGGGGACATCGAAACCGAGAATGACGCCCTGAGCGACCGCGCCAGAGGCGGTGATCTGGGCGGTGCCGGCGTCGTTGATTTGTGCGGGAGTGGTAGAAGTGGGAACGCCTGCCGACCAGTTGCCAGGCACAAACCAATCGCCAATGGCATCGGTCCAAACCGTTTGGGCGATACCAATGGTTGGAGTGATCAGTAAGAAAATGAGGATGAGCGCAGCTGGCCGCGCGAGCAGAGAATGTTGCCGGAGTCCGCCCACGACATGGGTGGAATTACTGGATTGTTTCATAGCAGAGTTCGTTGCTTGGATAACCCATTGATTGCTTCTGAGTGATAGTGTCGGCTCTTCCGACGACTCACATGTCTAGTTAAGGTCGCGGTCGCGGAGTTGGGCGCGGCCTGGGTGATGGCGTAGGCCTTGGTGTTTGGGTTGCGGTAGGCGACGGCGTCGGTGTCACCGAGGGAGTCACTGTTGGTGTAGGCGTAGGCGTCGCAGATTCAGAGTACTTGATTGTTGTGTAGTCATAGCCCGTTCCACTGCCAGTGCTATAGCCTGCCACGACAACATTGCTGTTATCATCCACGGCGATTGCATAAGTGCCATCGTAGCTATTACCTGGCCCGTTATACAACTGCACCCATTGTTCTACTCCGGTGGTATCGTACTTGATTGTTACAAAGTCGGAGGCCCCGCCACTCGCAACAAATCCAGAGACGTACACATTAGCCAAATCATCGAGCACTATCGAGGTCAACACATCCCCGCCGTTATCGGGTCCGTTATACGATGCTGCCCAAAGCAGCTCTCCATTCGTTGAATACTTAAGCGTAACGCAATCCAGGCCCGTAGCAGTCGTATGATTTCCGGTAACGTAAGCATTACCGTTTGCGTCAACCGCGATTGCCTGGCCGGCGTCATATCCGTTCGCCGGTCCATTATAATGTTGGGTCCACAAGACATCTCCATCGGGGGAATACTTGATGGTAGTGATATCATTGTCAGAACCAGTTTCCACGCTTTGACCGGTAACGTAAATGTTGCCGGAAGCATCCAGCGCCAGCCAGTAAGCGTAATCGTTATCGTCCGCGGTGCCGTTGTATCGTCTGACCCAGAGCTCGTTTCCATCTGGGTCGTATTTGATCGTAGTAAAATCGTACAAGTTGTTCGCACCGCCGCTCCAGCCGGTGATGTAGGAGTTCCCGTCATTATCAACGACAATGTGGTTCGCATAATCGATGGAGCTGGTCGAGCCGTTGTAGGGCATCGCCCATTGCAAGACGCCGGATGAATTGAATTTCAGAGTGATGAATTCGCCATCGGTAAACCCGTCGCTCATGAATCCCGTGGTGAAGACGTTGCCCTGATTGTCCACAGCGATCGAATAGGCATAAGCACTATAGTTGGTGATCGGGCTGCTCCAGCGCTGCGTCCAAACAGAGTTTCCGTTGCCGTCATATTTCAAAACGAAGATATCAAATGTCGCGGAATTAGTGCCGTTGCCGAAGCCGGCGACATAGGTGTTGTCAGCCTGGTCGACAGTGAGCGCATAACCGTAATCTGTCCCGGTGGGAGACCCCGCGTAAGTATTTTCCCAAAGAAGATCGCCCCCTGGGGAATACTTGACCGTATGACAATCCTCATTGCCGGCCGCGGTTTCGATCCATCCGGTCACAATGACATTGCCGACAGAATCAATCTTGATGTCATGCGCTTGATCGTCACCGTGAACAGGACCATCAATTCGGCGAACCCACGCCTCCGTGACACTTCCGTGTGGAGGACGACTTGAAACGACGCGTTGTCTTGGTGCCGCCCTAGTACCGGTTCTTCCATCAGCATGCACTGCGAACGCTGCCAGAACCAGGCTGACGGCGACCAAGCCGGTTAAAATGTGAAGATTAGAAAAGGCCAATCGGGCCTGTTTTGTTTTCATGGTGCTATCTACAGCTCTGCGGCTCATTGTTTTTAAATGTTGTTGTTGGTAGGGTCGGTGACATAGGCGCTGGCGCGTCGCTGGCAGTCCCCTTCTGTTCCTGCCAGTCCAACGGCTTAGCTAACAGCGATGGCCTGGCGCGCATCAAAGACCTTTTGCCCTGGATCAACTCTCCTGGTGCAAAGGGCTTTGTTTGGACAACAAGAAGGAATAGAACCACAGAGAAACCACTCCGCAGGAGAAGCTTCACAATCGGAGCGGCAGTCTGTTTACTCATTTAGGTTATCGGTTGTGTCTCGCCGACGTGTCTCAGTATGCCCGCTTAACATAAGACTGGTATCAATGAGTGACGTTCGTGAGTGGGTCGAGGCCGTGGAGTGGGGGCATTCGTTAGCGATCGCTTCTTAATGTGGTGGTGTCGGACGAGGGTGCGGCACGGGTCGGGGTCTTGGAGTCGGGGTAGGCCTTGGTGTAGGAGTTGCGGTAGCAGTTGGAGTCGCTGTCGGTGTAGGAGTTGGAGTCGCAGTGGGTGTTGCTGTTGGTGTGGCACTAGGCGTCGGCGTAACCGTAGGTGTCGCGCTCGGCGTCGCTGTCGGACTAGGAGTGGGAGTCGGGATTATTTCGGACAACGGTCGCTGCCAGAGACCACCGCCATAAGTGCCGGTAAAGAGATTTGTATCCTTAATCACAAAACAGCGAATATTCGTGTTGGTCAGCCCGGGACTAACAGACGTCCAGTTTGAACCTGTGTCAGTTGAAAAGTAAACCCCGCCAGGGTCGATGTTGCTGCTGGCAGCCCCCGCAAAAATATTTGTGTCGTTGTCGATAAACGCGTAAATGCTGCTGCTGGTTAACCCGCCGCTGGCTGCGACCCAGTTGTCTCCGTCGTCTGTGGAACGAAAGACTCCACCCAGGGTACCCGCAAACAGATTATTGCCATTGATCCAGAGAGCATTGACGAAGAGATTCGTTATCCCCGCATTAACGGGAGACCAACTTAGTCCGTGATCGGATGACCGAAACACGCCGCTGCTCCAGGAAGCGACGAAAATGTAGTTATCGTTGTATGTTATCGAGGCAATGAGTGGTGCGCCTTGAATAATGCCTCCTGCTGTCCAGGTAGTGCCGTCATCGGTGGAAAAGAAAACTCCACCACCCCAGCTTCCCGCAAACAGCTCCAATTGATTGCCGTTAGGGATAACAGCCATCGACCAAATCAGCGGCACCGTTATTCCAGAGCTAGACGCTGCCCAGCTGGCCCCTTCATCTGTCGAACGAAACACGCCGTCCCCCATGGTGCCGGCAAAGATGTTCGTGCCAACACCGTTTGGCTTCGATGCCATCGAATATACCCATTCGTTGTTCACACCAACGGTCACCCAGTTCGCGCCATTATCAGTGGAACGGAAGACCCCGCCGCCGCCAGTACCTACAAAGAAATTCTTGGCGTCACTGGTAAAAGATCGAATGTCGCCGGCAGTCATACCGACGCTCGCCGAGGTCCAGCTTCCACCATTGTCCGGTGTCCGAAAGACGCCGCCGCCAAAGGTCCCGGCAAAGAGATCGGCGCCGTTAACTTCCAGAGAATAGATATATCTGTTGGTTAAACCCGAAGCGACTTGGGTCCAGGTAGTGCCATTGTCAGTCGTCCGAAAGACCCCGTCGGCAGTGCCGGCAAATAGATTCGGACTGGAAGCAACAAGGGAATAGACAGTCTGGTTCGTTAGACCGGAGTTAACCGGCGTCCAATTGCTCCCGTTATCAGTGGAAAGAAAGACCCCGCCACCGGTGCCGACAAAAATGTTTTGAGCGCTAACAGCGAGCACATCGATGGTAAGGTTAGTCAGTCCAGTATTGGCTGCATTCCACGATGTGCCGTTATCGGTGGAAAGGTAAACTCCACTGCCTGCCGTGCCGGCGAAAATATTTGAGCCATTTATTGCAAGCGTAAGTATATGATCGACTGGCAGACCATTGCTGACCCTGGTCCAGTTATCGCCATTATTTGTTGAAAGAAAAACGCCCCCGCTCCCGCCATCATAGTCAGTTCCCGCAAAGAGGTTCGATCCGCTGACAACAAAGCAGTTAACGTTGACGCTTGTTAAGCCTGTGTCTCTAAGAGTCCAGGTTGCACCATTGTCGGTTGAACGGAAAACACCACCGCCACTGCCGCCATAGGTGGTGGTGGTCCCGGCGAATAAATTCGAACCAGAAACAGCCAACGAATTCACGTACGGATTGGTCAAACCGCTGCTTAAGGGTGTCCAATTTGAGCCGTTATCAGTGGAAAGGAAGACACCGCCGCCTCTGGTCGCTGCAAACAGATTCGATCCATTGGCAAGGATATCCATGACTGTGCCGCTCCAGGGACCATTGGAACGTGTCCAGTCTGCATCGGATTTAGCTGGCAGGAAGGCCAGTGCCCCGAGAGCTGCGCAAAAGAGTGAAACAGATTTCTTCATAGGATTTTTATTGCTGTATTGTCTTGAGCTGACATTCCTCCCTCGCATTTGTGAGAGCGGGCAATCTGTGAGAGCGAGCGCAGCGTTCGCCGGGTACTGCAAGAAATTCGGCGCAAGGTTACGCGGAAAATGGCTTCGCCACGTTAAATCGTGGCCCGTTGAATCGGACAAATCCGATGCCGTGAGCTCCCGAGCGGGCTGGGAAAGGCCTGACTCGGACCCATGTGACGGTTCAATATTTAACGCATTACGGCTGTATCTCTGGGCGCGAGTGAGCCAACGATCTGTTCGAAGCAGGGGTCGCCGCGCAGCGGGTCCCAGAAGGGGAGCAATTTCAGTTGGCCGTAGCTAAGGCTGTTTGGTCGGCGCATGGCGGCGGCGAGCCGTTCGCAAGCGAGCTCTTTCTCACCTGCCCAGGCAGCGATCATCGCGAGATACTGGTTCATTGTTTCGCCGGTGATGGCATCTTCTTCTATTGGAACAAGCTCGACTGCACGCCGGCCCTCTTGCAGCGCCTCATCTTTCCGCCCGAGAGCCGCGTCGATTAATCCAAGAACGCAAAGTGCCGGACCGTAGTTCGGTTGCGCATCAACGATTTTTTCCTGTTCGGCGCGCGCCGCGGTAAAGGCCGCGTGTGCTTTCTCCTCATCTTTTGTCATGCGAGCGATAAGACCTTCTACGAAGGAACGACTAAACTCCACAACATCGTCGCTTAACCGGGTTTCTCCCAACGCATTCAGGGCTTTTTCAGCGGTAACGGTGTCGCGCTCCATAAGCGCGCAAAGCAGCCAAGTATCAGCAATGGACGGCAGTGCGCTGGGATTTTTAGACCGAATCGAATCGATCAATTGATGTAAATTTCGGGTGTCGGCTTTCGAATCCAATTCCACGAATGCGCGAGCCAGCTGGTTAATCACGTTCGGTTCCACCGCTATCGCGCGATCCAAAGCCGACGCCGCTTCGGTGTAACGGCGCAGATGCCCATAGCTGATAGCAATCTGCCGCAGGGCGAAAAAGTTCCGAGGGTCGAGATCTAGCGCGCGCTCGAGGTTTCGGGTCGATTCCTCCCAGCGTCCCTGGCGTCTTTGAATGTAGCCCTTCATCTCGAATACCCGGGCATTATTAGACAATTTTTGCCCGGCAATCTCGAGTTCAGCGAGAGCCGCCTTATAATTCAGATGTCCTCGATAGAGATTTTCCGCTTCCGCCAGGTGTGCTTCGCCCGAATCGGGGCGGAGGCGAGAGGCCGTTTTGATGGCCTCTTCCGCTAATGCGAGACGCGCCGGTGTATGATCGCTGCGAAAGAAGTAAAGGAGATCATGAGCGTAGGCGAGTTCACAATAGGCTTGGAAGAACGCGGGATCGCGGGCGACTGCCTGGTTGAGTAGATCGACTGCCTGCAACAACTTCGCGTCGCCACCCGTGGTAGAACTCACCCATAGAAGGAGATTTTTGGCGCGAGCGAACAAGTCGAAGGCGGTCAGGTCGACGGTGATCGGCTGCTCAATGGCCAGCGATTCGGCGGCTGAGATTTTTGCATTAAGCTGGCCCGCAATCTTCTTTGCTATCTCACTCTGAATTACAAACAGGTCGTTCAAATCAAAATCGTACTGTTCGGCCCAGACGTGAGTATCGGTGCGCGTGTCGATGAGCTGCGCATTCATATGAACCCGCGCCCCAGTTTTCCGCACGCTCCCCTCTAGCACATGGGAGACTCGAAGCGCCTCTCCGATCTGGCGAATGTTCCGTTTGCCGCGATATTCAATCACGCTGGTGCGGCTGATCACTTTTAGGCCGGCCACCTTCGCCAGCTTGGTCAAAATGTCGTCCTGAACACCGTCGGCTAGAGATGCGTCCTCTTTCTGGGGACTTAGATTCTCAAACGGAAGCACGGCTATTCCAGTAGCCGGTGGGGAACGAAACAGTTCGCTCTTCCACATGATCACACCGATTGCCGTCGCCAGGGCAACTAGTGACGCCAGCAGACCGGCAACGGCCGGATTTCGCCGCACCCATTTCCATCCGCGGGCGAACATCCTAATGTGCCGCGCCTGAATCGGTTCATGTTTGAGCCAACGCTCAAGGTCTTCGGCCAGAGCGAGCGCCGTGGGATAGCGGCGCTGCGGATCCTTTTCGAGGCACTTCAAACAAATCGTGGAAAGATCGCGGTCTAGCTTCGGATTCCACAGCCGCGGGTGCCTCGGTTCGGTTTCCAGAAGCAACCGGATTGTTTGATACGCGGTTCCTCCAGCGAACGGTGGATGACCAGTGAGCAGGTGATAAAGCACCGTACCAAGTCCGTAGACGTCCGTCGCGTTGGTGATCCGGTCAGTCTGGCCGTCAGCTTGTTCCGGGGCCATATAGCTCGGCGTGCCCAGCGTTTCTCGCGTGCGGGTAACGCTATCCGTCGCTTCGACCAGCCGCGCCAGACCAAAGTCTGTGAGATAGGGTTGACCTTCTGCGTTTACCAGGATATTCCCCGGTTTAATGTCCCGGTGAAGAACTCCACGCTCGTGCGCATAGTGCACCGTGCGCGCAAGTCTTGCGATCAGGTTGGCTGCCCACTGTGAGTTTTGCTTGCGCCCAACTCCCACGTCAAGCGGTTCGCCCTCGATCAGTTTCATGCTGAAATAGCAGGAACCGTCGCGCTCGCCGATCTCGTAGATCGGAACGATGCAGGGATGATCGAGACTCGCAGCTGCCTCGGCTTCCAGATGGAAACGTTTCAGATGTGTTTCCGTCGCCCACTGACCTAGGCCGACGATTTTCAAGGCGACCGTTCGGTTGAGACTCTTCTGTCGCGCGCGATAAACGATCCCCTGCCCGCCGCGGCCCATTTCCTCCAGTAGCTCATAATCGCCAAAGTCGGCCAACCTGCGTGCCGGCCGTGCAGCCTGGTCATTGTAGTACATGGGCCTCGAATTTGCCGCGCTTTCGCAGCTGATCGCCTCCTCGTCGTCTTCGCTGAACAAGCCACTCTCTAAAAGACATGCGCTGCAAAATTCCTGCGGCGCGTCGGCGAAAAATCTTGCGCCGCATTTTCCACAGAACCTGTTGGCGATCTTCATTCTGGTATTGTTCATCACCTCAACGGACTATGCAGGAAATTGCGAACAGGTTACGCACGCAAAACAGCGACCAGATGGCGCAACTCATCCTCTATGTCTCCCGGCGCTATCACAGTATGGGCGATCTCTTCGTGTAATAATTCGCGGTAACGCCGACGCAACCGATGAAAGGCTTGCTTGACTGCGTTTTCTGACATCCCAAATTCATGCCCGATCTTGGCCTGCGAAGGGCGATCGGGCTCGTCGGTGAGCAATTTCTTCAACCCGTCAAACAACCCGGCGTTACCAGCCGCACGATATTCGTCGCTGAGTCGCGCAAGCACTTCCTCTAAAACAGTGAGGGCCCAGCGGCGCTCATAGATTTGATCCGCGCTCAATGTGTCCGCAGGGGCGAGATCCATGCCTTCGTGATCACCCAGCGCATCCAGTGGAACCAATCGACGCCCTTCGCCGCGCTTAATCGTCATGGCGCGAGATCGCTCATTCGTCAGGAAATGTTTTAGCGACACAAGCAGATAAGAGCGCAAACGACCTTTCTCTCTGCGAACGGTCTCCAAATCTCGCCGCTCCAACAACAGCGCAAAAAACCCCTGAGTGAGATCCTCCGCTTCTTCGGGCCCGGCGCCTTGTCGCCTGATGAAACTGTAAACAGGCCGCCAGTAAGTCCGGCAAAGTTTCCCGAGCGCTTCCTGTGCGGCCGGCGATTGACCCTGCGCCTCCAGCACTACGCTCCAGTGTGTTGTAGCAAAGGCGACTGCACCGTTTTGTGCGCCCAAATGCGTCGCACTCGGTGAACCCCAATCATCCACACCGTAATCCAAGTCAAGCGAGGCAAAAATCAAGTCTGCGTCTTGCCATCAACAAGTGCGTCTGCTCGTGCGGTGAGTCCGTGCACGGCTCATCATGCCTCTCACAGAGAGGCGGTTGCCGTGTATCACTCCCATCTTCACCAATTCCGCGAGAATCGCTTTTTGTACGGTTGGCTGCCAAACCTTTTCGTCCGACGCTTATCTGGAAAAGTTTGAAAACCACGACGTTTTCTGTCGCGAAACAACGATTGCCCGACACACTGCGCGATCACCGTTCGAAGATCGAATCATTGACCGCTTTTGCTGAAGGAAAAATGACGGTCGGTAATACAGTAGACGTTTATCTGCAGAAAGTGCGCGCGAGCATTTCGCTCAAGCCGAGATCAAAAGATTACCGCGAGCTGATGATCGACTTCATCCGCCGTTCGTGGCCGTCGCTTTTGGAGACCGACGTGCGCAAAGTGTTGTCACGCGATTGCGAACTTTGGCTCGGCCGCTATCAACCGCGGTACTTCCCGAGCGTCATTAACAACCGCATCGCCATGTTGCGGGCGATCTTCGACGAGGCGATTAGCATCGGTGCGCGGTTCAACAATCCCGCCGCGGCACTTTCGCGCGTGAAGGGTGAGTTCCGGCCGAAGATGGTTCGACAACTGGAAGCGAAGGGCGCCTTCATGGAAGCTGTGTTCGAGGCGCAGGAGCGAACCATCGGAGAAATGGAAGCGCTTACGCGGAAACTGGAAGCGGAGCAGAAACTGACTCCGCAACAGGCTCACGATCGCGCGTGGGAGATGATTCGCGAGAAATACATTCTTCTCCCGCCCGAAGAGAATTCCTAAACGCGAACTTCTATCGCATCCACCCGGATGATCCGCTTGGCCGCGGGTCGCTGAAACAAAAGTGCCGGGACAATTTCGCGGCGATCGAGCTGGTCCGCAGGCTCGACACGGAAGTGCGCGAAGCGACCGACGATGAAAAGCGCATCCTCGTAAATATGCAGGCTGCGGCGGAATTCCCCACGCCTTAGCGCAGTCTTGCGCGTGTGCTAATCTCGCGCTCGCCCAGAGCGGAGGAAAACTCCTTTGGCCACTGCGTCAGCTACATTTGTCGCGACGGTTCCAATGTGAGTCACGGTATGCCATTTCCGTCTTCGGGGCTCGATCACGAGCTATTAGTCATAGTACAACGCTATCGATATGATCGAATATGAGTCTTAGCCCACTCAGTCACGAA
>DATDFM010000084.1:0-14239 GCA_036522635.1 Candidatus Udaeobacter sp.
CCTCCACGCACGACTAAGCCGTGGCAAAATGTTGCAACGTCGGTGAATGATTGAAGTCTGCTGGACCGGTTATGACCGAATTAATGGACGAGAAAGCGATAGTCGCGGACTACGCGTTTCGTTTCGATGCGCTGCCACAGCGGGTCACTTTTACCAAACAAATCAAAATCGCCGGCTGGTTATTGCATCGGCAAGGCCAGCCGATTCACGGTATTCGTGGAGTTGTTCGCGGTACATTATGGCGCCGCTCGATTTTTCGGGCCCGCCGCAAAAGATCGCGGCCACTGGTCGCGGCTGCTTACCCGGATTTGCCCGAAGCGGGGCAAAGCGGCTTTCTTCTGGAGCTAGAGCTGCCTCTTGGCCGAAGCGAAATAACGATCCAAGTCCAGGACCATGGAAAAACCTGGCAAACCATCTTCGTCACCAACATCCGGACCTTTCCTCTTACCTTTCTAGGTCGGTTAGGTTTGCCGCGCGTCGAACGATTCTTGTCTACTTATCTCGCGCAAGTTTTTGTCGCCAACAGGCAAAATCCTGCCAGCCCGGCTAAGCTGAACGCGCCATGCCAGCGCAAAACCGGTCCGTTCCGTGAAGGGTTCTCAAGCTCGCACGGTGGGCCGGACGCAACACCGTCCGGGATAGAAACGGTGCATTTATTTGTTACTTCAAAGTCGAATCTGTTTATCCGCGAAATTGCCGACTTACTTTGTGCAGGCTTCCGCGCTGCGGGATGCAAAACGCAGCTTTTGATCGACCAAATTCCGGCCGAAAAGACGGAGGATGGTAAAATTCAAATCGTGGTTACACCTCACGAGTTCTTTAACTTATTTCTAAGAGACAAGCTTACATGGGAGAAGATGCAGCGGCTAACAAATCATCTGTTCCTGCTCGGAACGGAACAACCCGAAAGCGAATGGTTCGACAGCAATCTAGTCGTTGCACCGCATGCACGGGCCATGCTTGATATTCATTTGTCCGGCGTTGCCGCATACCGCGCCCACGGCCTGCCATGTTTCCACCTGGCGCTCGGCTATGATCCCATGCTTGAAGAAAGTGACGTAACAGACACGAAGAGACATCTGGACATTTGTGTTCTGGCTGCAATGACCAATCGACGTGAGGAATTTTTCGCCGCTAATTCCGAATTCTTCGCAGCACGCGACTGCCACATCAGATTCGTTCCGATCGGCTTCGCGAAGACCGAAGAAACGCGAAGCTATTTGCCCGTTCGGCAACGCAACAGCCTTTTGCAGCGGACAAAGATCTTATTGAACGTTCATTACTCAGATCTGCGCTATTTCGAGTGGCACCGGGCCCTCATCGCTATAGCCAATCGTTGCTGTCTGGTTACCGAGACTTGCGAAGGCTTTGAGCCGCTTGTGCCAGGTAAACATTTCGTGATGGCGAAGGCCGACGATTTGGTCACGTGCTGTGAATATTATCTCAATCACGAGCAGGAGCGGGATGCGATCGCCGAAGCCGCTTACAATTTCCTGCGTGACTGCTTTAGCCAGAAACACAACTGCCGCGCATTTCTCCAAGACCTAACGAATGCGTCAGAGGACGCCAATCCCGGGACACAAGCGATTTTGAATCCAGCCGTTAACGGAACCGGCTCGCCAGCCGAGCGATTACCCGACTTATTGGCAAAAGATCTGTCACGAAAACCTGTAACCGTATTCTTCTCGGCTTTGCGCGAAGACCTCTCAAATCTGTTTCGTCCCGCTCCAAAAGAACCGGCAGGAAACGGCAGAACCTCCACAGATCCAATCGAAACAACCCGGCGCATCGCCATCGTCGCCGATATGCGGCGTGCGTACATCGAGCGATTCGAAGCGCACACAAGGTCCCAGGGACAAGGCGAAGCGACTTTTCAGGTAATCGACAACTCGCGTCCGAATGGCAGCACGCCCGCGATTTCGGTTATCGTCACTCTTTACAATTACGGCAACTACATTGGGCCATGCCTGAAAAGCCTGGAAGAATCGCATACCGCAGCGATTCCGGGAGGTATCGAGGTGGTGATCGTAAATGACGCTTCTACCGACGATTCATTGAAGCACACAATGCTGTTGCAAAGAGCCTCACGCCATCCGGTTCGCATTATCGATAAGCGCTTCAACACCGGGTTAGCCGATGCGCGCAATCTCGGTCTTGAACTAGCGCGCGCGCCTTATGCTTTCATCCTGGACGCGGATAACATGGTGTTTCCCCGCGCGCTTGAGCAGCTGCACGCGACGATTGTGAGAGATAATTCCGCAGCTGCTTACTCGATGCTCTGCCGGCTACAAGGTGCTCATCACAATCGGGAAGGCCTGCTTTCCTACTACGATTGGGACCCGCAAATGTTAGTCGAGTACCCCTACATCGATGCAATGGCATTGTTCGATCGAGAGCAACTAATCAAGATCGGCGGGTACGATACTGAATTATATAAATACGGCTGGTTCGGCTGGGAGGATTACGACTTGTGGCTCCGAATCGCCGGGGCAGAACTCAGTGTCAGCTTTCTGCCAAACATTCTTTGTCTTTATCGCCATCATGGAAAGGCGATGAGTAATACGACCAACCTTTTCGAGCGAGAGCTCGTGACTCATTTGTTGCAGAAGCATCGCGCGCTGATCGAGAAATACCCGCCCAAACGACGAATCCTTGGAGTGGACCGCTCCCGGTTTGAGAAAGAAGTCGGGCTTACTCGCCTAACGAGAAATCAGCCGAATCTCGAGAAAGATTCGGGTTGTAGTAAGGATCGCGCTCCAGAACACCAGACCAGCGCTGGCGTATGATTAGTTCTGAGCTCGGGTCGATCAGTTCGGATGGCGATGGACTCCAGCGAAGTTTTGCCAGGGGCGTGTAAACGATCAGGTATCCCGCATCTCGCATTTTCAGGCAAAGATCGACGTCACCGAGCGCACCTGAAAGCTGTTCATCAAATCCACCGACTTGTTGAAACACCTCGCGGCGCACCAACAAACACGCGCCAGAAACGGCGCTGTAATTGCGGGTCATCTGCAGTTGACGGTTTACGCCCGGATCCTCCGCCGGGAAACCGCGAAAAGCAGACTGCGCAATTCCATTCACGCCTAAAACAATTCCAGCATGCTCGATGGTATCGTCCGAATTGACGAGCCGCGCGCCGACGGCGCCAGTCTCGGGCCTCTGCAGATACTCTGCCATGATCGTGAGCCAGTCCGGGCCGATCGCTTCCACGTTCTCGTCGAGAAAGAGAAGCCATGCGCTATCAGTGTGCGCGACCGCATAATTTTTTGCTACGGAATCGTTCGCAGCGCCCTCGACATGCAGCACCCGATGTGAAGAATCTGCGGCATTCTCAGAGATTTTGTCGCTCTGACCTGTTTGAACGATGATTGTTTCGTAATTTGGATAACTTGTCCTGCTGGCCAGGCTCTCAAGACACCGCTTGAGCGGTCTCGAACCCCGGAAACTCGGAATAATAACCGAGATTTTTCTCGGTTCGCGCAGCTCGCGTCTCACATAAAATGTGTGGGTCCGCCAATCAACGGCAACGTGAGCCTGCTCACCTCGGCGTTTCAGATGAGCTTCAATCGCGCGCCACGAGGCTTCGAGTTGCCCTGGCTTTTGGCGAACATCGCTCGCGCTGGAATTCTCACTGCGCCGCCAGTGATATAACACCCGTGGAATATGATGAATTCGATTGGTTCGTTCGCTGACACGCAGGAGAAGATCGTAGTCTTGTGAGCCGTCAAACTCCGATTCGAATCCCCCAACCGCTCGTATAAGATCCCGGCGCAGAAAAATCATGTGACACAGATAATTGGAGGATAAAAAGAAGTCCGGTGACCAATCCGGTTTCAAAATTGGTAAGTCAAAGCCCTGATCGGTGAGCTTGTCTTCATCCGAGTAAACCAGATCGAGCTCCGGATTTTCCTGAAGCAACTTTACATTTTGAAAAAGAGCATCCGCTTCGAGAACGTCATCGTGGTCAAGAAAAGTGACCCACTCGCCAGTAGCGAGTTCAACGCCCCGGTTCAAGGCCGCCGAAATGCCTTGATGGCCGTCAAGCCTAACGAGACGAATACGGCGATCATTCGCGGCCAATCGAGGCAACGCGCGCAGCAAATCGGAGTCCATCGAGCCATCATCGATCAGCAGAAGCTCCCAATTTTCATAAACTTGCGCCAACACAGACTCCACAGCCTCACGGAGCCATGGAACCGGAGTATCGAACACCGGCGTGAGTATGCTGATGAGCGGTTGCAAGGCGAAAGCGCGCACTTCATGACGCATCGAGGCCAGGTCCGTCGTACTCGCGCGATGTTCCTCAAACCACCGTTGGTATTCCGTCGGTGCGGCAGGCTTGTTACGCGTTCGGCTCCGCTGCCGAACCTTTCTCCAGACTTTCTTAGCAGGTTTTTCGAAAAGTCGATAAGGCGCGAGCAAGATCTGCCCTACCCTGTGTTCCGCCGACTCGCGCAAGCGCCGCCTTTCTTCTTTAAGCAACTTCAGTTCTCGGCGGTATCGTTTTAGTTTGAGTAGCTTTTCTTCCAGCGTAGCGATATGGCTGTGCGCTTCCGTCAGTTCACGGTCGCGAATTTCAACCTTTCGCTCCAAAGCGTCCCGTTCGTTGTTCATTTTGGTGGGCAGCCCTTTGTTACAATGTGGGCGAAATCCTATGGGTTCGCATAGCTGAATGGCAGCGGCACGGGGAACATTATATTGGTTGAAGGCTGTCGCAGGCAAATCTACCCTGCCGCGCCGAAGGTGGAACGAGTTCTCCGAACGCGTTCATCGTCTTCGGAAAAGCCGATTTACCTCCGCAATGTTCGATTTTGTCGTTTACCTCCTTTATCGCGCCGGATTAGCCGTTGCCGCAGCGCTGCCGTTGCCGTTTCTCTTCGCTTGCGGCGAAGTTCTCGGTGTCTGCGCATGCATGTTCTCCGGTAAATACCGGCGTCTGGCAACGCGCAATCTTGAGATCGCTTTTCAAAATGAAAAATCACAGAGCGAATTGACTCAGCTGGTGCGCCGCCACTTCCGGCGGCTCGGTGCAAACCTGCTTTGCAGCGCAAAACTCACGCAAATGGCGCCGGATAAAGTCCTCGAATGTGTTGAGGTGGAAAATATCGAATCGATGGCGCGAGAATTTCGCGCGGGCGTTCCGGTGGTGCTCGTTCTGAGTCACCTGGGAACATGGGAAGTCTTCGCGCAATTGATGCCGAAGTTCGTGGGATTTGTTCGAAACTCGAGTGTGTACCAAGGGCTTGGAAACCGTTTCATTGACAAGCACGTACGGCGAACCCGCAGCCAAACCGGGTTAGAACTGTTTGATCGCCACGATGGCTTCGAGCCGGTGATCGAGTTGCTGCGATCCGGTGGTGGCGTTGGTGTTTTGTCCGACCAACACGCAGGCGATCACGGCGTGTGGACGCCCTTTTTCGGCCGGCTTGCGTCCACTTCACCTTTGCCAGCTCTGCTCGCAAAGCGTACGCGGGCAGCGCTCATTGCCGCTGGCGTTTACACGACCGGACGCGCGCGCTGGCGCATGGTGTTTACCGAGCGATTCGATCAGGCGGGCGCTTCTGTTGGGATGCTGACGTCGAAAATAAATGAAGTGATCGAGCAACAAATTCGCCGCGCGCCTGAGGATTGGTTCTGGGTGCACAATCGCTGGAAAACGCCTCAGCCAAATTTTCTTCTGGCGCACTACAAACGTGGCATTTATCTGCCGGAGGGAATTTCGGCTCGAGACCTGAAGCTGTTTAGAATTCTGATCCGTTCGAGCAACTGGCTGGGCGACGCGGTGATGAGCGTGGCGGCGGTCCGCGCAATCAAGAACGGCCGCCCCGATGTACACGTGACCATCGCTGCACCCGGCAAGATCGCGGCGATGTGGAAGCTCATTCCGGAAGTAGATGCGATCATTCCTTTGCCAGATACCTCGCTTCTTTCAGTTGTTAGGCTGTTGAGACAACAAATGCCTTTTGATGTGGCGATTCTCTTTCCTAACTCGTTGCGTGTGGCGCTTGAAACGTGGCTGAGCGGAATTCCGCAAAGAGTCGGATATCACGGGCATTGGAGGAGTTGGCTCCTCAATCAAATCGTTCGCAAACCACGAAAGCCTGGACCGCCCGAACATCATTCGCTCCGTTTTCTTCGGATCGCGCGCGAATGCGGCGCCGAAATGTCAAACACCGAGCTTCCAAAGCAATCCCAAACCTCAAACCTCCAGCCTTCGCACAGCTACGGCCTGGCAAGCAAACCTCAAATGATACTCGGTCTTTGTCCCGGCGCGGAATACGGCCCAGCCAAGCGATGGCTTCCAGAGCGATTCGCTGAAGCGGCAGCAAAGATCACTGCGGAATCATCGGCGCAATGGGTTCTGTTTGGCACAAAGAACGACGCCGCAATCGGTGAAGAGATCGCCGCCGCGATTGGCGATCATTGCGTGAACCGGATTGGCCAGACCACGCTTCAACAACTCATCGACGAACTGCGGCAGTGCCGTCTTCTGCTCACTAATGATACCGGCACGATGCATCTGGCTGCGTTGCTCGGCGTTCCTTTGGTCGCCGTTTTCGGCTCAACCGAACCGCTCCTGACCGGCCCACTCGGCGATGGGCATGTTATTTTGCGACATCATGTCGAATGCAGCCCGTGCTTTCTCCGCAAATGCCCAATCGACTTCCGTTGCATGAAAGCAATCAGCGCCGACGAGGTGGCCAATGCCGTGCTCTCATTGTTGGGAGATAAACCTTAATTCTGCAGTTGGAGCCGGCGATCGTCGGCAACCCGTCTCTTCGCTTCGGCGACATACGTTTCATCGATTTCAAAGCCGATAAATTTTTTTACCCCCCGGCGCTGCGCTGCGACCGCAGAATTTCCGATGCCGAGGAACGGATCCAGCATCGTTCGGACACGGGACGCTCCATGCAGTGTAATGCACCATTCAGCGAGTTGAACCGGGAATGTCGCCGGGTGCGGTCGTTCCTTCTCGCGGCTTTGAATTGTTTCGTAGGGTATAAACCAGGTATTCCCGCGACACCGCAGATCATTTCCCTCAGTATGCGACCAACGCGCGATGTTGCTCTTATCCTGATATGGCACGCCCAACGCCAACCTGTTCAGCTCGACTCGACCGGACTTGCTGAAATGAAAAACATATTCATGACAATCGTTAAGAAATCGTGGCGAATTGATCGGCTTAAAATGGCCGAATGAGCGAACTGTAGCCGCTTCCCCATGGGAAGCGTTCTTTGTGTCTGATTGGTCTCTGCTCCTCTCGTCGCCCACAGGGCGACGGCTCCAACGATCTTCGATTGCGATCGATTTGATCCAGTGAACGGTGTTTTGCAGCACGAAAAACTCACGCACCGTCATTACGATTTCGTGCGGCAGCATCGGATTCGACGGCGCGGCGCCGATGTTGAGAAAAAATGAGCCGTTCGACTTCAAAACGCGGCGGATTCGTCCTGCCCATTCGGTACACCAATCCAAATACGACCGTCGGTCCTGGCGATCGGAATACTTCCCGTAGTTGATTCCGAGGTTGTACGGCGGCGACGTCACAACAAGATCAACACTTTCATCCGCCAGGCGCGACATTCCTTTGACGCAATCTTGCCTGTGGATTTCAAATTTGGTCACCCCAAAGAGTAGCGCATGCCTCTGGCTTGCGAACCGATAAAACGCAAGCGAGACGCTCGCGCTACGTCGTCAATTGGCGTGTGTCAATGAATTCGCTTATTCTTTCCCAATGGCTGACAAGCCTTCGAAACTAAAAATTGCCGATCGCGAGTTTGCATCGCGTCTGCTCGTCGGGACTGGAAAGTTTGCGTCGAACGAGTTGATGCGGGATGCACTCATCGCCAGTGGCACCGAGTTGGTGACCGTCGCCCTCCGGCGCGCCAATCTCTCGGGCAAACACGATCCGTTTGCGAACATTCTCGATTTTGTCGATCCCAAACGTTTTCTTCTCCTGCCAAACACCAGCGGTGCTCGAAATGCAGAAGAAGCGGTGCGCCTCGCGCGCCTGGCGGCGAGCGCAGGTTTGCCGATGTGGATCAAGCTTGAGATTCATCCCGACCCGCGTTACCTGCTGCCCGATCCCGTCGAGACGCTCGCCGCAGCTGAAATTCTGGTGAAAGAAGGGTTTACCGTTCTTCCCTATATCAATGCCGATCCTGTGCTCGCAAAGCGCCTGCAGGACATCGGCACAGCCACGGTGATGCCCCTCGGGTCGCCGATCGGGAGCAACCGCGGCATCGAAACACGTGCGCAAATTGAGATCATCATTCAACAAGCCATTGTTCCTGTTGTGGTGGATGCCGGATTAGGCGCGCCGAGTCACGCCGCTGAAGCAATGGAAATGGGCGCTGACGCAGTTCTCGTGAATACCGCGATCGCAATCGCGTCCGATCCGGTTCGAATGGCAAAGGCATTTAAGAAAGCCATCGAAGCTGGACGCGAAGCGCGCGAGATTGGATTAGCCGAAAAACTCAACGCGGCGTCAGCCACGAGTCCGTTGACTGGGTTCCTGACGCGCTAAGGTGGAACGTGTTGGACGCGTTGGCAAAACAAGCGCAGTTTTCCCGCCGATATTAGCCCTTCGGCGATTTTTTAAGCCATCGTCTTCGGAGAAGCCGATCCACCTACAGCACCGTTTCGCTGAGGACTTCGTCGCCATGCCTGATGCCGCGTTTCGTTTCTCTTTGTAGCCGTTTCAGGCGACTCGACAAGGCTGCTTTTGCCGCGGAGTTCATCCGATCGATGAACAGGATTCCGTTGAGATGATCGTGCTCATGCTGGATCGCGCGCGCGAGAAGACCGCTCGCCTCGATTTGAAACATCTCGCCTTCAAGAGTCTGCGCACGCACCAGCACTGATTGGGCCCGTTCAATATCGCCGGTGATCTCTGGAAAACTTAGGCAGCCTTCTACGCCCACTTCAGTTTCGCCCCGCAGCTCGATTTCCGGATTAATCAGCACGATCGGCATCGCGCTTTTCGGATCGACATCCTTGCCACTCAGCTTGAGCGTGCTTGGCCGGTCTTCCACTGCCGAAATGTCGAGCACAGTAAGCTGCAACGGCTGACCCACCTGCTGTGCTGCCAGGCCGACACCATGCGCGTCGTGCATCGTCTCAATCATGTTCCGCGCGAGCTCCCGGATTCGCTCATCGATCTTTTCGATCCGCTCACCTTTGACCCGCAGGATCGGGTCGCCATACTGCAAGATCTCCAGGGTCATGGTCCTTCTTCCCTAGTGAACGCCGGCAAATTTTTTACTCCAGCTAGCTTTAAGGCGTCCATCACTTTAATAATCGTGCCAAACGACGCTTTTTTGTCCGCTTGCAAGGCCAGCGTCGACTTGCGCTCTTCAGGCAAACCGCGCACTGCGCCCTCCAGTTCATCCACTTTTACAACGCGTCCATCGAGTTTGACCTCGTCACTTTCACTGATGCTTACGATCGCGTGATCGAGCTCAGCTGGCCGTTTCTGCGCTGTTTTCGATTCCGGTAAATTAATCTGAACCTCCGGCTGATCTTTTTTGAACGTCGTGGAGACCACAAAAAATATCAGCAGGATGATAAGAATATCGACAAGGGAAACGATGATGATGACCGGCGCTCGTCGTTTTCGTACCGAAAAATTCATGCGAATTATGTCGCGCGTTTCACGCGACGGAGGTCGGGAACTGCGCTGGCTTGTGTTCGCGCGCAGCGCGGCCGTAATAGCACTTGTTGATCAACTCAACGACGAGCGTTTCCATTTCGACCGACATCACTTCCACTTTTCGGGAAAAATAGGTGAACCCGACCAGTGTCGGCACAGCGATCGAAAGACCGAACACGGTTGCATTCAATGCTTCAGCGATGCCGAGCGCGATCTGCCGCGTATCCGACCCACCCCCGCCGGAGCTTAAACCGAGATGCGAAAAGACGTGCACCAAACCCGAGACCGCGCCGATCAATCCGAGCAGCGGCGCAATGCCGACAATGACTTCAAGAATGATGAGACCTCGCTCGAGCCTCACCATTTCGTGCTTCGCGCGCGTTTGAACCACTTCAACATTTTCCGAACGCGGGCCGCGCACATGTTGTAGCGCAACGCGTGTGATTCGCGCCAGCGATGATGGATCATGATATACGAGGCGTGACAACCGTTCAGGATTTTCGCCCGGGGCCATGCGTTCGATTTCCGCTTCGATCGCAGACGGCATGACAATTTTCCGGCGCAAGGCGATCCCACGCAAAATCATGATCGTGACTGACACGATCGAGCAGATCAACAGCGGCCACATGAAAAGACCGCCTCTCGAAAAAAATCCGAGCACGACATCCACGACTCCGCCCGTTTCGGCAATAATCCAGGCAGTGATCATCCGTTAGGATAAATAATGAACCCGAGTCCTTCCACCTCCAACCCATCCGGCGGCAGGGACTGCGCCACGTCTTCGGGAATGGGCGGAAGATGCGCTTCCATCACTGATTGCACACAAACGCTGGCGAACGATTGGTTCGAACTGTTTTCATCGATCTTGAGATTTTTCACTCGTCCGCTTCGATCGATGACAAAACTCAGGTGTAGCGTTCCAATACTAATCAAATCGCGTTTCTGCTCGACATAGGTGTACCAACGGGATCCGATCGAATCGGCCACGATTTTCTGATATCGGCCAAGCGGCGTGCCCAAAGCATTCACGGAGGAAATCCCGCGAGTGGTAATGTTGCCCGCCATGTGGGTGCGCTCTTTTTGGCGGCGATACGCTGACTGCGCTTGCGACGTTGCAGCCGCGGCATCGAGTGCAGCCGCCGACTTCTGAGTCAGCAACGCAAATTGCTCCGCCGCGCTGATCGGTTCGGGTTGCGCGGCAGGCTGCGCAGCCTTCTGTTGTGATGCCGGTTTCTGCTGCGCCTGGGCGCCCTTGCTGTCGAGCGAGTACGGATTTGACTCAAAATCCATCAGCGGCCGGTCCTTTCCTGCCTGCGACGGCAAGGGCATCTGGCCCGCAGCCGCGAGCTCGCTGGCCCCCACCGAATTAGCATTGGACTCGAACGTCTTATCTTTCGGCTCCGGCGCGTTTTTATCTTCCGTTTCGATGAACTGGGAATTCTTGGACGTCGACACGGGCGACAAATCCATGAGCGTCAGTTCAACCGGTTTTTCCGGCGCGGGAAGGCTGGGCGAGAAAAACCCGCTAAACGCTGCGAGCAAAAAGGCCACGATCAGATGAATCAGAATCGCGACAAGAAGCGCCCAGAAAACTGTTCGCGTATTCTCTTCATAATCCCGCAGCCGGTCTGGCTGGGCGAAAACAGTGTCAGCCGTCGTCATGGAACAATGATCGCTTGGTCGAGAAGCATTCGGGCTTGGAAGCTCTTTTAAGGGTGGAACACTATCGCAGGCCACAGGCGCTGACAACTTGGGCGCCCAATAGGACATCCCGGTTAGATGGTGTTGCCGGTTAGTTGTTCAAAGCTGAAAAAGCGGCGCGCCAGCGGCGCAGTCCAAAACGCGGCCGTTGTTCTATCCTCCATTCGCGCTTGCGTTTTGGAGTGCGCCGGTGTTCCGGCGCTTTGGATTCCGCTGCCTCTGCGCCACCCGGGCGTGATGAAACAAATACTGCTGCGCGTACCCGCCATGTTCTCCGAAGTACGTCTCAGAGAACTCCCTCAGCCGCTGTGCGGTCATTTTCTTTCGAGGCGAAAAATAATGCTGCCTCAACACTCGTTCGATCCAGACATCAATGGGGAACGCTCGCAGCCGTTCATACGCAAACAGCATCACGCAATTGGCAATCTTTGGCCCCACGCCGGGCAACGCGCAGAGTCGTTCTCGGAGCTCGGCATCGGGCAATCCCGACCACGCCTCGAGATTCGCCTGGCCGGAACTAACGAGCTGCGCGGTCGCGCGCAGATTTTTGGCGCGATAGCCGAGCTTACAGTGGCGCAACTCCTTCTCCGAAGATTGTGCAAGTTGCCGGGCCGAAGGAAACGTGTACACGAGCTGATGGCCGATCTTCTCTTGCTCGCCAAATCGGCGACGCAACGCCAGCGAAATCTGGCGGATGTGCGCCACCTGTTTCATCGACGAGCAAATGAACGTGGCTAAACATTCCCATCTTGGCTGGCGAATGATGCGTAACCCGCGACAAAAAGCGCGTGCCTCGTTCATGACCGGATCCTTCGGAAACGAATTGCAAATCTCCGCCAGCGGATGATCGAGCGCGAAGTAATGTTTGATCGTGGCACGTGCATCCTGCGCATCTGAAATTAATCGTCTGGAAGCCGATGCCACGCTTGCGCGCAAAAGCTTTCCACTTTGCTCCAGAAATACCGCACGATCCCCAATCGTCCCCACAAATCCCTCACCAGCATTCTGCCAATGAAAGACCTGGCCCGAATGTAGTGTCTTTTCGAGATCGAAATCGGGTGCCGCGATCTTAATCACGTTCGTGAAGATAATGACGAATGACGAATGTCTAATGACGAAGCACGAATGACTAACCGTTCGCGGTGCCAGCGCAGCTCCTGTCATCTTGAGCAAAGTCGAGGGAGCCCGTCGCCTTATCCAGGGTCCCGCCTCGGGATCCTTCGACTCCGCTTCACTGCGCGCAGGATGACCGCTTTCTAGTTTTCGTCATTCGACATTCGGATTTGGTCATTCCAGTAACGGTTGGGAATTAACATCGGTTGCGAGCGCAAGCAGGAGCATGAGCACGAGCAAGAAGGAAATGCGCGATAATCTGTGTGACTCCGTGGCAATCCGTGGCTAAATGACCGCCGATATGGACGCTCGGCTCGGGATCGATACCGCAGTTCTGCTCCTGTATTTCGTGGTCATCATTTCCATCGGCCTCTACATGGGCCGGAAGGAAGAAAACCTCAAGGACTTCGCACTCGGCGGTCGCGCAATTCCGTGGTGGGCTGTGCTTGCATCGCTCATCGCCGCGGAAACTACTGCCAGCACTTTTTTCGGTACGCCGGGCGAAGGCTTCACTTTCCGAAATTACACTTACCTTCAACTTGCCATTGGCACGATCCTGGCGCGCATTCTCGTCAGTTACATCTTCATCAAGCCGTACTACGACTACAAAGTCTATTCGATCTACGAATATCTCACCGTGCGGTTTGGGGTCCCCACGAAAAACGCGGCCTCGGCAATATTCTTGTTCACGCGCGTCCTTGCGTCCGGCGCTCGACTTTACGCTGCTGCCATCGCGTTTGTGCTGGTCTACGAAATGGTTCGCGGTGTTCGGCCGGGCCAAACAGAAACGCTTTTGATTTACATCGGCGCGACTATCGCCGTCGTGGTGCTGACTGCGATTTACACGACGCTCGGCGGAATCAAAGCAGTCGTGTGGACCGATTTCATTCAAGCGTCAATCATGATAGGAAGTGCGCTGACCGCGCTCGCGCTTCTCTATTTCGCGATCCCGGGCGGATGGCACAAGATTGTCGAACTCCACGGAGGATTTCATCTGTCCGATTTCATCACTACCGGTCTGAGTCCCGAAAAGAGCGGTTGGGAGAAATGGAAAGGCATGTTCGAATTGGAGTATACTATCTTCGCCGGAGTGATCGGATCGACATTCATTACAATGGCCACACATGGCACCGACCAGGACATGGTGCAACGGATGCTCACCGCGCCCGACGTTCGGCGCAGCCGGCGTTCGGTCATTTTGTCCGGCCTGGCCGATATTCCAATCGCCTTTACGTTTCTGAGTATCGGCTTGTTACTCTGGGTTTTCTATCAGACGCATCACGATCCTGCATTACCCAAAACGCCGAACGAAATTTTCGGTCACTACATTCTTTACGAAATGCCAGTGGGCATTCGCGGATTGTTACTGGCAGGAATATTCGCGACCGCGATGGGGTCGCTCAGCACTGCGATCAATGCCCTGGCCACGAGTTTCACCCGCGATTGGTACGAACCCTATATCAACCCGGGATCGACAGCCCAACAAAGCCTGCGGGCAGTGCGTTGGGCCACCGTGTGGTTTTCGATTCTGATGATTATTGTCGCGTCGACGACCTCGTATCTCGTCATCGTCCATCCCAAGGTGCGAATCATCCCGATCGTGCTCGGGATTTTCGGCTACACATATGGGTCGCTCCTCGGAGTTTTCCTCTGCGGCATGTTTACCAAACGACGGGGTAACGATTTGGGGAACATTATTGCGATGATCGTGGGTTTCATCGTCGTGGCGATTCTCAGCGACTTGCCGAACAAGATTGCCAACATTTTCGGCGG
>DATDFM010000085.1:0-5587 GCA_036522635.1 Candidatus Udaeobacter sp.
ATCATGCGCATGGTATCGTGTGGTTGCCGGCTCACCAAGGCACCTTACATGGATCCGGTTATCATCATGCGCGCTATCAAATGGGCCTGCGCAACGATGGCGTCGTGGTGTGGCGTTGGATCCACTGAAATAGTCTAACGATGGCTATAGTTAACCGGCTCGCGGCTCCATTAGAAGTGGACAAAGGCGGCTGCAGGTTTCCGTGTCGTTTCGGATCCATACGCGGCCGCACCGCGTCTAACTACGAATTTGCCGCGGCCATATTGCGCGCAGGTACGAAAACGAAGGATGCTGCAAAAGGGAGGAGCAACTTTGCGCACGCCGCATGCGTCGAGCCATCGCTCGCATTCAGTGCAGTACGCGGATGGTAATCGAACTACCAATTTGCCTTCTGCTCCTGATCTTTCGGGAACGTCGCGGTCAGGGCCGTACCGGAATCTATTTCTTCAGCTTGATTATTAGTGGCATGTAAGATGGCTGCATCCAGGTAGAGGTAGCTCCATGCGGTAGGATCGGAAGGAGTTGGTGGTTTAGGATGCAGGATTGTGCAACCAGGAACGAAAGGCCTGGTCATTCGTATAACCCCAACATCGGGAAATACGAAACACCCCCCAATGACGCAAGGACGACCAGCGCAAAGTCTCAGGTTAGTAACTCGATTAATTGTCTCCTTGTGTTCTTAGTTTTTGTATGAACCAGCCGTTCGTTCGAGGTTAACCCTGCGAAAAGAGGGTCAGGCGTTACCGATCATTCAGAACTGTTTGCGGTGCGGTCTTGTTCAATTCGAGCTGTGCGCTCACTTTCCCGATTTGCACTCTTAATTCAGCAACGGCAGCCTCGAAGTCCTTATGCTGCTGAGCAACCGTCGCTTCCAATTTCTTGACTTTCTTGTGCTCTTTGAGGAACTCATTGAGCAACATCGCGTTCACCTGATCGTAGCGCACAGTGTAGATTTCACCTTTGTCATCGCGGACTACCAGATCCGGGTTTACCTCGGCCACTTCTTCGGCAACTAACCCAAATTGCGGTGTGTTTTTCTTGTCGCTGTTGTAATGAAACGTCACCGGCTTCAGCGCGAGAATCGCTTCGCTGGCTTTGTCCATCGGCTTAATTTCCCTCTTAAACCGGCGCGACGAACTCATCGTCCCGAGCTGATGGCCTGAGTCGATTACGACTGGGATGGCATCGTTAACTGTCGTTGCTACCCCGCGAATGTTGCCGATAAAGCAGCTGCCGACCACGTTTGAACCGCCGGTGCCTATAACGATAACATTATTGGCTGTGGTGACACCTAAGCCGGCGCTGGCGCCCAAAGCCGTATTACCAATGCCGGTACTGTTCGCCAAAGCGGCACTACCGACAGCCGTGTTGGCGCTGCCCCCACTGTTGATAGCCAGCGCATCAAAGCCGATCGCTGTGTTTGCGTTGCCGTTCGTGTTGGCAACGAGCGCGTCAAAACCGATGGCTGTGTTGGTGAAGCCACTATTATTGCTAAAAAGGGCACTACCACCGACGGCTGTGTTATCGTCGCCGCTAATGTTGTTAAAGAGGGCGAATGCTCCGTTGGCCGTGTTTTCTGTGCCGGTGGTGTTGAACAAAAGCGCTCCAGCGCCAGTGGCCGTATTTGAACCTGCGGTGTTACGATCAAGCGATCCAGCGCCAACAGCGGTGTTGAAGTTGCCAGTGGTGACGCTAAACAACGAAAACGTACCAAGTGCTGTGTTCCCAACGCCCAGCGTGAGAGCCTGAAGAGCGTGGTCCCCCGCAGCAGTGGTGAAGTTGGGATAGCCCCCCGGGGGTGGCGGGCTGACGGCTTGCGCTTTTGGCAAAAGCGTGAAGCAGAGCAGCGTGAGCGTGATGAGAAGTGGTGGAGTTGTCTTGAGTGGGATCCTTGGATTCATGGTTCTTCCTTTATTCCCCGCTAGGTTGATTCTGCGATTCACGGGTCCGGAGGAGGCGAAGAACCCAGCGGGGAAACGTCCTCCGCCTGATTCAGATCCGTTAAGCCGACGCCGAGTCTGAAAAAACCTGGCCTTCGTGTCAAAGCAATTCGCCTCAAACGCAAATCGCCGATTGTAATTCCAAAAAAGTTTTCTATCCGCACGCAGAACGAAACGCGTCGCGTCATCGCGGTGTGCGCCAACAACCCAGGTTGTTCTCGCTTCCAACTAAATCGTTGAGACGCAGCCCCCACTCCACCCGACTTTGTTGCGACTGTCAGCGATGATGTCTCAATCCTTCACCGGGTTTCGCTCTTACTGATTATTCAACACTGTTTGCGGTGCGGATTTGCTCGCTTCAAGTCTGCCACCGGACGAACTCGCTGTGGCGAGCTGTGCGCTCACCTTCTGCAGCCCAGCAGCAAGCGCCTCAATTTGCTTTTGCTGCACGTCAATCTGGCGACGTGCTTTGAGGAACTCGTTGAGCAACATCGCGTTCACTGCGTCGTAGCGAACCGTGTAAGGCTTGCTGTCAGCACCGTAAATCACAAGATCGGGATTTACCTCGGCAACTTGCTCGGCGATTAGACCAAACTGTGGCGTGGCATCCTGGTGGACCTTGTAACGAAAGCTTACCGGTTTCAGCGCCAAAATGGATTCGCTCGCTTTCTCCATAGGTTGAATATCGGTCTTGTACCGACGCGAAGAGCTGGCGGTGCCCAGTTGTCCGTCTCCATCGATCAGCACTGGTATGGCGTTGTTGTTACCCGTTGTGACCCCGCGAATGCCAGCGATGAAAGTTTGAGATTGAATTACATTCCCGATACGAATCGTAGCCGACTCACCTGCAACACCAGAGTTGGCGATATCGATATTGTGCGTGCCGGTGGTAAGATTGCCGCCGGCGGAATTACCCAACGCGATATTGTCGTTGCCGGTAGCATTCAGGAGCGAAGTTCCACCGATTGCGATGTTGAGGTTGCCCACGGTATTATGTTGGAGCGCTCCGGGCCCGACAGCGATGTTGAAGGAGCCCATCGTGTTGTCCTGCAACGCCTCATAACCGACGGCAGTGTTGCTCTCGCCGGTGGTGTTGGTCAGGAGAGCTTGAGCGCCGTCTGCGGTGTTATGCCCGCCATCGATATTGTTAAAGAGCGCTTCAAAGCCGTTGGCGGTGTTTTCAATCCCAACGGTGTTACTAAAAAGCGCATTAAGTCCGTTGGCCACATTAAAACTGCCCGTGGTGTTGCTGGATAGGGCTTGCGCTCCAGTGGCCGTGTTATGGCCGCCGGTATCGTTGGAAGCGAGCGCCTGAAAACCAACGGCGGTGTTTGAATCGCCATCAGTGTTAGAAAGGAGCGCCTCAGAGCCAACCGCGGTGTTGTTGTTGGCCATGCCGGCCCCAGTTATGTCATTGCTGAAGAGCGCGGAAAGTCCAACGGCAGTATTATCGGCGGCGTTGATATTTGATCTAAGCGCGGCATCGCCAAAAGCGTTGTTTCCGGTTCCGTCAACGTTGTTATAGAGCGCAAACGCACCGACAGCAGCGTTGGATTCGCCGGTGGTGTTCAAGGCAAGCGCGTCTACTCCAACGGCCGTGTTTTCTGTTCCGGTGGTGTTAAACAAAAGCGCTGCAGCGCCAGTGGCCGTATTGAAATCTCCGGTGTTAAGATCAAGCGATCCAGCGCCAACAGCGGTATTGAAGTTGCCAGTGGTGACGTGAAACAACGAAAACGCACCAATTGCTGTGTTCCCCACGCCCAAGGTGAGAACCTGAAGGGCGTGGTCCCCCGTAGCAGTGGTGAAGTTGGGATAGCCCCCGGCGGGTGGTGGGACCACTGCCTGCCCTGCGGGTAAACGCGCAAAGCAGACGAGCACGAATGCAACGAGTAATCTGAAGATGTTCATGATTTAATCCTTGTCTTTCATTGATAATTGTTGCGAGTGAACCCTTCGCAGTTTCTCCCAGCGGGAAGAATGTCAGGGGGCGTTTCATCGCTGCTGGCAGACTTGACGCAAGACGGCATCGTGTCGCTCTCGACGGGAAGCAGTCAACAACTTTCGTGCTCCATAGGGCAATGGCAAGGTGATATGAACGAACCGAACGAGGCGCGAAACATTCGCGATTGCGGCCCGTTTTCAGAACCGTGCGATTCCGCTTCCTAAATCTGGGTTTATTCGGGACAATTCGCGTCGTGCAGCCTTTTAATCGCTTTTCCCCCCGCAAGGCCAAGAATTAAAAGGCTGCGGCCTCAAGCGAAGTGAACATCACGGTCGTCATATGAAAATCGCACTCTCTCTTCTGCTCGTCACGATGGACATGGCATTTGCCTCGGAACTTGGGCTTACGAGCGTTACTCAGCCTTTGTATTTGCACGGCTCAGAGTCAGATACTCGGATCGCATTCGAATCGGTTCCGTACGTTACGTCCGCAGCAGACCCGGAGTGGCGGTTCTCGGCTATCTCGGTACCGTTTATTCCCCCGACGAGTGGATCGTGGCATGCACACGACGTTAATCTCGCTTCGATCTACCACATCGTAGTCAATGGAACTTACGCGGAGAACAGCAAGGACGTGCTTGTTACCATTGACGCATCTAAGGCCACTCAGCCCGAAGGCTATCCATTCACGGTCGAGCAGGTCATTGACGCAGTAGCTACCTGCGTGAAGATCATGTACCCTGAGCGCCCGCTAGACGAAGGTGCGCTCAAGATTTCTGTTGTTCGTAAGAGCAAGAAATGACGCCTAACCAGGCGATTGCTATGGCCGCCTATCTGCTAGTTTCAGCATTCGCGCAATCAGATGAACACAAGTGTTAATTTTCGCCAACAGCTGCTTTCGCTTTGATATCTAACCAAGGCCGCAACCAAAGCACTTTCACTAAGTCCGACCACGTAAAGATCATCGCCGCGTCGATCTAATTTCCCGATGTGCTGCCGTTCGGTCGGCTACGGCTCCGTCGCTTAGAATCAATTTTGATTGGCGGATGGCGAAGAATTCGGCCACAATCAAAGGAGCGCACAAATGAAAACAATACTGATCTTGACGGTTGGACTGATGCTCGCAGGCTGCGGATCAATGCAAAACAATGTTCGAGACCATGGCGCTCCCCCAACCTCGGCGGGACCCCTAGCGGGTCCTGGTGACCGTATTGCGGTAGACACAATATGTGCTTGCCCTTGATAACTGAAACATGGGCGGCGCGACCAAACACGCTTAGAAAGTCCGCCCGCGCGAAGATCGACGCGGCGTTGACTTGATTTCCGACGTGCTCCCATTCGGTCACCTATGGTATGACACGCCGGAATAATGCAATCGGGTATGCGATGCATAGCAACCGTTCCCACATGCCGTGATTCGCGTTTATAATGCCGCTGGCAACTTAATCGAAGCGCACGAACACAAGGGCCGATTTTCACAGAGCCGTGAGTTTTGCTAGTCCCGTCACGACGATATCGAGTTGATAAGACCGCACCACGTCGTAACGTGGGAGGCCATAACGCTGGAGAGGAGCAAACATATGCCAAAATACCTGTTTCAAGGATCCTATACGGAGCAAGGTTTGAAGGGAGTGCTCCAAGAGGGGGGCTCGAAACGCCGCGAAGCAGCCGAGCAATTATTGAAAGGAATGGGTGGGCAACTGGAA
>DATDFM010000086.1:0-11564 GCA_036522635.1 Candidatus Udaeobacter sp.
GGTCCCGACCGTGGTGCGGGCGGCAAGTATCTGATCGTGCCGCCAGGTTATGACGGTCCGCTGCCGGATAGCGGTTTTTTTGTGGGCCACTCGAAGACCAATCATGTGCTCTATGCCGTGCGCGCCTTCATGGTGGACAACGATCCCAAGCCGGCCGTGGAGTTGATCAAGAAGGGCCTGAAGATCTATCCATACACACCGGGGGGTTTCGGCACCAGCATTGCCACGGCACTGCAAGGCAAAGTAAGGCTGGCAGCCAACCCGCCGGTTCCCGAGACCAAGTTCGTCGAAGCGAGCGGAAAATCTTTTAATACCATTCCGCCAAACGACTTTTCTTATTTCGAGATGCTCGACAAGCTCGTGCAACTGGAACCGGCCACCTCGTTTGATCCTGAACTCGCGGGCCAATTCGCGGCCATTGGCATTGTTAAAGGCAAGCCCTTCAAGCCGGACGCCCGGATGAAGAAGATTCTTACGGACGCCGCCGCCGTGGGCAACGCTGCCGGAAGGGCATTTAACTGGCATGGTGCCGAATATCCCGGGTGGTCTTACTACCCGGGTTCAATGTGGGCCAACATGTTATGGGATGGTGGCTATAACTTCGAAACAATGCCGCCTATGATCACCAGAGAAGGTTATTTCAAACCGCTGCCGCCGACCGGCGCGCGGACCCTCAACTCCCGCACAGCGTTCTACTACGGCTACACCATGGACTCGCCCGGCATGATCATGCGACTGCCTAACGTTGGTTCGCAGTACCTCATGGGTTTCACGGATGCCAACAAGAATTACCTTGATGGTGCCAAAACCTACAAGGTGACCCTGCCCAAGGATATTCCGGCGGAAAAATTCTGGTCCTTCACTGTCTATGACAACCAGACACGCTCCATGCTCCAGACGCCCCAGCGCTATCCGCGTGCGGGCAGCCAGACCTATCCTTCGCCCGCCGCCGTGGCAAACACGGACGGTTCGACGACCATCTACTTCGGCCCATCCAAACCCGCCGATGCCAAGCAAGGTACCTGGATTCAGACGATGCCTGGTAAAGGCTGGTTCGTGCTGCTGCGTCTATACAGCCCGAAGGAATCATTCTTTACCAAGAAGTGGCGGCTAAGCGAGATCGAGTTGGTGAAGTGAACTTCTCGCTTTCGGCTGGCAAAACTCGGTCAATCATGCGCCTAACGGGTGTATCATCTGAAAATCATAACAGACGTCAATCCGATCTAGTGGCAGGGTAATCAATCGTTAAGATGTCAGATGAACAGCACTTTAACATCGTTGGTCGTGTTCGGCTGCCTGGTGGGATCCGTGGTGATCGGGATAACTATTCGCGGCCTGCTACCTGAGGCGCACTTGAGCTCGGAAACCAAGGACGCGGTGAAGGTGGCAATGGGATTAGTGGCGACCATGTCAGCCCTGGTCTTGGGATTGCTGGTTAGCTCCGCTAAGAGCTCCTATGACATTCAACGGACGGAGGTGATTCAAATGGCTGCCAAGGTAGCATTTCTCGACCGTGTGCTTGCAGCCTACGGACCGGAAGCTGCCGGCGTCCGCGCGCAGGTCCGGGACATGCTCGAGCAATCGATCCAACAAATATGGCCCGGAGCATTGCGTCACTCGGCGGACCGGAATCCCAATATCCAAGCAGGTAATCTCGTGTATGCGGCCCTTCAGCATCTTTCACCGGAAGACAATGCACAAACTGCCCTGAAATCGCAGGCCACAACACAGGCCGTAGATATCGCTCAGGTTCGGTCGTTGCTGGCGGCACAGTCGGTCCCCTCGATTTCCCGGCCTATGCTACTCGTAGTAGTCTCATGGCTGGTGGTGATTTTTGTAGGTTTCAGCGTAATCGCGCCGCGTAATGCTACTGCGATCCTGGCGTTGACGCTCTCGGCGCTTGCCGTGTCCGGTGCTATTTTCCTGATCCTGGAGTTGGACGAGCCTTTTGGTGGGTTCATCGGGATTTCCAGCCAGCCGATGATCAATGCCTTGGGTCAGCTCGGCAAATAACAGTCTAAGCCTAAAGTCCTATGAAAGTGCTTGCTTCAAAGCAGCAGGATTTGCTATACAACCGACAAATCATTCAAACATGAAAACATACAATCCGATCGTTTACATCTTCAGTTTGGTGTGCGCTTGCCTCGTCTTGATGGGGTGCGAAACGACCCAGCAGGGTGCTGCAACCGCGCCGCCGCCGCCGAATTCAGCCCGTTTGCACGTTGACCGGGTCGCAAATTTCGGGAGCGATCTCGTCCTTGTTCTCTCAGTCGACGGTAAGGATGTGGGAAGCTTTACCGAGGGCGCTAGTTACAATGGTTACTTGTCGGCGGGCCAGCACACCATTGTCGCCCGTGTTTCTCCAAATGAATCCGGTGTCCGTTCGGCGCGAAAAACTCTGAACGTAACGGCTGGACAAACCTATTCCTATACGGCAGGCCAGTCGGGAGGGCGAATGACCCTCGTAAGGAATCAGGGTCAGTCGGTACCAGTCTATTAAATATAAAGTTTATCTTGTAGGGTCAGTGAATGTCCCGCTAGCCTGCTGGGAATTACCGGATGCCTTGCGGACAATTGCCGCCAGCTTCGGCAAACCAGAAAGATGACCTCAGCGAAATGAACATGTCGAGTATAAGTTTCCGCGAACGCCGAATGCGAAAGCAAATACCGATCATTTCCCCTGGCGCGAAGTTAGCGCATCGTTGTTGCTCCTACATCCGTCTTCAGCAAACGCTGCGTATCGCCACTCTCACAGCTGTCGTCACTTTGCTTGGCTTCTTGTCCTCAGCAGCTTTCGGCGCCAATCCCGCCGAAGAAATGGCTAAGGCGGGAAACAGGACCGTGCTTGATCCAAAGGGGAATTCTTGGGTATCGATCCAGAAGAGTATCGAGCAGTTCGCACATCCTTCATTTATACTGCGACTCTTCCTCAGTCTTAGCCTGGCAGTTGGCTGTGCATATGCGATCGCGTGGCACCCGCGTCGCGCGACACTGCGGGATCCACTGAGAGACTTCGAGGAACGGAAAGCCCTCATACTCCTTGGTGTAGTCGGGGCCGTCGTCGCTGAACTAAGCGGAACCAGCCAAACGCTCGCGTTCGTTATCTTCGGCATAGGCGCGCTCTTGCGATTCAGGACTATTCTCGATAATCCAAAACTCACCGGCAAAGCGATCATGGTCGTGGTAGTGGGGCTCGCGTGCGGCATGGGATCATGGGCCATGGCCGTGTTCGTTACCGCCTTCAGCTGGTTACTACTGTTTTGGCTCGATTCGCACTCCAGTTGCGAGGTTAGAATTCGACTCGACGAAACTGAAGATCCAAAACCCGTCTTCGACGCCGTGCAGTCTCTGCTTGTTTCACATAAATGCAAACTGCAAAGCTCCTCACTTTATGAGGACAAGGGACGCATGGTATTCCTGTTGTTCCTTCCGTATGGAGTGGACGCGACGCGGTTGGAGCATGAAGTGAGATCGAAGCTGCGTAAGAACAACGTTTCCAAGATCACTGTTGATATAGTGTAGGCGCGGCTTATGCATTCGCGAGCCGCTCACTGGAACGCCTCCATGATGACGAGAGGCCTGTTTGTTGTGGCGTCCTGTTTCGCGCTGCTATTCGTAGCGGATGCTCAAGAAGGACCGAAAAATTCCATCATATTGATTATCCGCCACGCGGAAAACCCAGCCAATGGGCATGGTCTGTCGCCCCGTGGCGAAGAGAGGGCGAAAGCATACGCAAACTATTTTCAAAACTTCAGTGTCGACTCCAAACGGCTGGAACCGAACGCCGTTCTTGTCGCCGCGGACTCAAAACACAGTCATCGGCCGCGTTTAACGGTGACCCCGTTCGCAAAAGCGGCAAACTTACCGATCGACAACCGTTTTGCCAACAAGCAACCCGCTGATCTCGCTGCTGAGTTACGTGCGAATTACCAGGGCAAAATAATTTTAGTCTGCTGGCATCACGGCCAAATTCCGGCTGTGCTTCGCGCGCTGGGAGCAGATCCCGCAACGTTACTGTCAAGCGGTAAGTGGCCACGAGACGTCTACGATTGGGTCATCATGATCAGCTTCGATGAAAACGGCCATGTAATCCCCGAACGCACGAAACGCATTACGGAGCATCTGCTGCAGGGCGACTCTCAATGAGCCAGGGAGTTTAGCGAGTCTAACGAGTAAAACCTGTTGATATCATAAAAGTCCTGGACCAACGAGCAGGTGAATAGTTTTCTATGCTGGAATCGGTTGGACCAGTAGGCTACGTAATCAGGAAACTCACCCAAGTGCTACAGACCGGTGATACATCTCAGTCTCGCTTGGAGGTCATCGAAATTATCGAGGCGCTGATCCTGGCTCTGGTCGCCGTAGCGACCGCGTGGAGCGGATATCAGGCGGCAGCGTGGGCCGGCAAACGCGCGCAGGAATATGCGAAGGCGGACCGGCTTCGAGTCACTGCTGAAGGACTTGCGACGCTTGCAGGGCAGGAGCGGATCTATGACAGCGACACGTTCAACAGTTGGCTCGCTGCGCAGCTCGATGGCAAAGCCGAAGCGGCGGAGTTCTTCGAGCGGCGTTTTCGCGACGAGTACCGGCGGGCGTTCGCTGCCTGGATGAAGACTGATCCGTTCCACAATGCGCAAGCGCCTCCTGGCCCCATCTTCATGCCGGAGTATCGCAATGCGAAGCATGAAGAATTTTCGGGTTTAACGAAACAAGCTACGGACATGGCTGGTCAGGGCACAAAATCGGGCGAGACGGGAGATCAATATGTCCGCATCACAGTTTTGCTGGCCACCGTACTCTTAATTACTGCCATTGGGCAACGGTTCCGCTTCAAAACCGTTCGTGTCGTCTTCATGATTCTTGCATGGGTGTTACTCTGCGTTCCGTTTTGGCATTTGCTGCTGTTGCCCCGCATCTAATCTGGATCAGAATTGCATCCTTCCGTCGCATTTTCGGCGTAGCTGACCTTGTGGCGGGTCGTTGATCGAGCGAACGTCACACAATCGTAACATGATTGTGCTGGCAGAGTTGGCCCGAAAGTCGTACGACCAAAGTCCCATAGCGCGCTAATCACCCAAAAAGCAAAATACGCGTTAGGTGCGCCGTCACATCGCTCAAGCCTTAAAGCGAACAGGCTGGGCTGAGCGATTGCGAGTGGCCGTCGATGGTGAATCAAAACAAAGCAATTTGGAATGAACCTAGAATTATGAAACCGGTGCGACTCTCATTCTACATGATCAGCGTTGTGTCTCTGTTGGCATTGACGGCCGGTTGCGCCACAACAGGCAGCACGCAGAACAAAGAAAGCATGCTTGTGGCCTCGGGCTTTAAAGTGATTACCCCCAAGACGGCCGCGCAGCAGCAAAAACTTCAACAGCTTCCGCCGGGCCATGTAGCCATGATCAACAGGAACGGCAGAACCTACTACATTTTCCCGGATGCGGCACATAACCAGGCTTATGTCGGTGGGCCGAAGGAGTATCAGGCGTACCAACAACTTCGCGCCGCAAATAACATCGCGAACGAGAATCTTGAAACCGCTGAGATGTACCAGGATGCAGCCATGCAATGGGGTGCATGGGGCGGATGGGGCGCGGGCTGGGGACCGATGGGGTTAGGGGTCGGGCGGTTTAGATGAGCAAGATTGCTCAAATTTCATGACTGGTTGATTCAACTATCCCTCCGCGCACGCAGAACGAAAAACAACAACAAGAGCAAACCAAATGAAACTAAACCTAAGTTATAACGGTTTGTCGCTGCTTGTAGCTACAGGTGCGCTTTTGAGCACGGTTGCTTTAGCCCAGGCGCAAGACAAAAAACCCAACATCGTCATGCTGATGACCGACGACACCGGCTGGAACGATTTTGGTGCCTACTCGGGAGGAGGAATGAACCTAGGCCATCCCACGCCCAACATCGACAAGATGGCTAAAGAGGGCGCCGTGTTCACCAGTTGGTATGGACAGGCGAGCTGCACCGCCGGTCGCGCGTCCTTCATAACAGGACGAATCCCTATCCGCTCGGCCCTGTCGATCGTGGTGGCTCCGGGTGACGAGAATTACCTCCGCCCCGAGACTCCAACCATCGCTGAGTTCTTCAAAAAGAACGGCTACACCACCTACTTTTCGGGCAAGTGGCACCTTGGCGATAAACCCGTGGCCTATCCAACCAATCATGGCTTTGACGAGATGAAAGAGTTCGCCGCGTACTACGCCGGCGTCTATTCCTATCCTGACACCGACAAATGGTTCCACCCCTGGTTCCCGTCGTATAACGCTGCATTCGAAAAAATGTGGGATTCAGTTGTGAACCTGAGTGAGTGGGAGGGCGTGGCCGGCCAGCCGGCAAAGAAGGTTGCCACGATCACCTATGACTATATGGCAACGATGGATGAACGGCAGGCTGACTACGCAGTCGACTACATCAAGGCTCACGCCACCAGCGACAAACCGTTCTTCATGGACGTGAACTGGATCAAGATGCACAACCCCACCAATGCGGCGCCGGATTTCCGCGGCAAGTCGCATTTGGGCGACTATTCCGATTCTCTGATGGAAATGGACGCTGATATTGGGAAGGTTCTGGATGCCATCAGGCAGTACGCGCCCAACACTATTGTCATCCTGACTGCTGATAACGGCGCATGGCTGGACGCTTATCCTGACGCCGGCACCACCCCGTTCCGCGGAGAGAAGGGTTCGGCGTTCGAAGGTGGCTGGCGTGTGCCCGCGATCATGACATGGCCTGGACACATTCCGGCGGGCGCACAGTACGGCGAAATGATGTCGCACATAGATTGCTGGGCCACTCTCGCCACGATGGCCGGCCTCAAGGCGCCGCCGACCGGGGAGATGAAGGACAACAATGGCAAGCCGATCTACTTCGATAGTATCGATAACAGCGCCTACATCCTGGGCAAGTCGCCACACTCCGCGCGCAAATCGTGGATCTACGTCAACGGCGAGTATCTCAACGCCATACGCGTTGATATCGGAGAGGATCCCAAGGAGCCATGGCTAAACATCGCTTGGAAGTTCGTTTGGACTGCAAAGGATTCCTGGCTCGGA
This sequence comes from Candidatus Udaeobacter sp., assembly GCA_036522635.1. GTDB lineage: Bacteria > Verrucomicrobiota > Verrucomicrobiia > Chthoniobacterales > UBA10450 > Udaeobacter. The sequence goes on from DATDFM010000086.1 coordinate 7,068, forward strand.
CCGACTCAGGGACTGGGTTCAATTCCAGCGGTGTATAACCTGACCATGGATCCGTTTGAGAGATACGACATGATCTTCAACGGAGCCGAAGGTGAAATGAATGGGCTAAAGTCCTCTCCGGGTCGGTATGCCGGCGAAGATAACGGCTGGACAGCCGGGCTCTTTTCGGTTGCTCTCATGGAGTTCGACAAGTCGATCATGAAGTATCCCAGTATCCAGCGTTTCCCGGGTGGCGCTTCGAACGACCTGATACCGGACCTGCAGCATCCTAAGAACCCGCTACCGCTGCTCGACCCGCAAAAACTGCCAACAACTGTGCCTTCGAGCGATTAGATCGCGACAGCATTGGAGCCGAAACGCAAGCAACACAAAAAGGGTAGACATTTGAAAAATTACCTAACAACAATTCAGAAAACCGAAAGGAACACATGAAACATAAGTTACTCAATTGTGCCATCCTGACCGTGTTAACCGCGCTGACGTGCACGGTTACGCCGAGTCAGGCGCAAGACAAGAAACCCAATATCCTGTTCATCATGGGCGATGACATCGGCTGGATGCAGCCGAGTTGCTATCATCGTGGCCTGATGGTCGGGGAAACGCCAAACATTGATCGCCTAGCGAAGGAAGGTGGCATGTTCATGCACTACTACGCTGAGTCCAGCTGCACCGCCGGGCGCTGCGCCTTCTTCACCGGAATGCATCCATACCGCGCGGGCATGGTTCTGCCGCAGTTGCCGGGCGCGATTTCGTATCTGCGGCCGGGCACGCCGGCCCTCGCCAAGTTCTTGTTCGATCTTGGCTACAACACCGGGGAATTTGGAAAGAACCATCTCGGCGACCATCCTGATTCACTGCCGACGGCGCACGGCTTCCAGGAGTTCTGGGGTTACCTCTATCACTTGGATGCGATGCAGCAAGTGAGCTTCCCGGACATCAACAAGAGCCCGACCGAACAGGCTGTGTGTCCCCCGTGCATGCAGGAGCCAATCCCAGGAATCCCGCAAACACCAGGCGCGATTGATCCAAAAACCGGCACCTGCATGACCCCGCCACGCCCAATCCTTTGGATGAAGTCCTCCGACGGCACGGCGAAGAACCAGACAGGCAAGGATGAAGGTCCGCTCACGCTCGAGCGCTCGAAAACTGTGGACGAGGAAATCTCCTCCCACGTCGTTGACTTCCTCGACCGCAACGATCCCAAGAAGACTAACAAGCCGTTTTTCGTCTGGTATAACCCCGCACGCATGCACGTCACGACTGTGCTGTCCGACAAATACATGGACATGGTTGGCACCAAGGGTGGCAAGGACTGGGGTGTTAACGAAGCCGGCATGAAGCAGATGGACGACAATATCGGCTACGTCCTCAAGAAGCTCGAGGACATGGGCCAACTCGACAACACGATCGTCGTCTTCACCACCGACAACGGTGCTGAGGTTCAAACCTTCCCGGACGGGGGCGTCACGCCGTTCAAAGCCGGGAAGCTGACGACCTGGGAAGGTGGCATGCGCGCTCCCTGCGTCATTCGCTGGCCGAGCGTCATCAAGCCAGGCACGATCTTCAAGGAAATGTTCTCTTCGCTGGACTGGGTACCCACGTTCGTGGAAATCGCCGGCGGCCCCAAAGGAGAGGAACTCAACAAAGAGATCATGGCGGGCAAGTACAAGGGCATCGTCAAGACCAAGCTCGATGGGTTCAATCAAATCGACTACCTCACCGGAAAATCGGAGAAATCAAATCGCGAGTATTTCTTCTACTACCAGGGTCGTGCGCCGTCAGCGGTGCGTTACAAGAACTGGAAGTTCTATTACACCATGATGGGTTCGGAGGGCGTCGATGCACTTAATCCGGCGAACACATACCACTGGACTCAGCTCCAGAACATCTTGCGCGATCCATTCGAGAACAACGTCGGCGCAGAACAGAAGGGCGCGTTTGCGGTGGGGGGCGCGCTGGCCGGCCCGGTGACGGCGTATATCTATGATTGGAACCTCCTGCCCATCGGCCAGCTGCTGTGGCAGAAGGAACTCATGTCCTACATTGACTTCCCGCCGCTCCAGTTGGCGGCGAGCTACAACCTCCAACAAGTGCTCGATCAGGTGCGGGAGATGGCCAAGGACCACCCGAGCCAATAACCAATCACCATCCTGGGATTGATAACGATGGCGGGCGGCTTGAAGGAGCCGCCCGCTTCGCCTTAGCAAATAGACATAGCCAGTACAAGCGGAGAAGAATCATGAGAACAAACCCGAAGCGAAATAACAAGAAATCCAAAATAAAACAAAACATAAGCTACAACGGCTTCTCACTGCTTATGGCCGCGGCTGCGCTTTTCAGCGTGGTTGCTCCAACCCAGGCGCAAGACAAGAAACCCAATATCCTTTTCATCATGGGCGATGACATCGGCATGTGGAACATCGGCGCCTACCACCGTGGTATGATGGCGGGGCGAACGCCCAACCTCGACAAGATGGCCAAGGAAGGCATGCTGTTCACCGATTATTACGCTGAGGCGAGCTGCACGGCCGGGCGTGCGAACTTCATCATGGGCGAGTTGCCCATCCGCACTGGGATGACTACGGTCGGCCAGGCTGGTGCCAAGATCGGCATACCGGCGGAGGCTTGTACCATCGCCACGGCGCTGAAAGCGCAAGGCTACGCCACCGGCCAGTTCGGCAAGAATCATCTGGGCGATTTGAACGAGTTCCTGCCGACCGTTCACGGTTTCGACGAGTTCTTCGGGTATCTTTATCATCTCGACGCGATGGAAGACCCGGCTCATCCCAACTATCCACAAGATCTGTTGAACGTAGTTGGCCCGCGCAACATGGTTCATAGCTGGGCAACAACGACGGATGACCCCACCGTGATGCCGCGCTGGGGCAAAATCGGCAAGCAAAAGATCGAGGACGCCGGCACGCTTTATCCGGAACGGATGAAAACCGTGGACAACGAAATCCGCAACCTCGCCTTGACGTTCATTGAGAAGGCCAAGGCGGACAACAAGCCGTTCTTCGTCTGGCTCAACCCAACGCGAATGCACATCGTCACTCATCTTTCGGAGAAGTATGAGAAGATGCGCAACGCGGAGAATGGCTGGTCAGAAGAAGAAGCAGGCATGGCACAGCTCGATGACGACGTGGGTTTGGTAATGCAAAAACTCAAGGACCTGGGCCTGGATGATAACACCATCGTCGTCTTCACCACCGACAACGGAACCGAACTGTTTACCTGGCCTGATGGCGGGACGACGCCGTTCGCGCAAAGCAAAGGGACAGTGATGGAGGGTGGCTTCCGCGTGCCGTGCATCCTGCGCTGGCCCGGCCATGTTCCTGCGGATTCCGTGCAGAACGGCATCTTTTCAGGCTTGGACTGGTTTCCCACCTTCCTCGCCGCCGCCGGGAACCCGAACATCACTGACCAGTTACTCAAGGGCGTGAAACTGGGTGATCGCACCTATAAAAACCATTTGGATGGCTACAATCAGATGGCCGCCATCACCGGCAAAGGGCCCTCCGCGCGTCACGAAATCTTTTACCTGGGCGAAAGCACCGTCGGTGCGGTGCGCATCGACGATTACAAGTACCGCTTCATTGACCAGCCCCACGGATGGCTGGGTGCGAAGACGCAAGTGGATATTCCCTTTCTGATCAACTTGCGCCTCGATCCGTTCGAGCGACAAGGCTGGCCCAACGATGGGACGAAAGAAGGCGGACAACAATACTTCGACTGGTTCAAGTTCCAGTTCTGGCGTTTCGTGTTCGTCCAGCAGGTCGTCGGCAAGGAACTCCAGACCTTCATCGAATACCCGCCGATGCAGAAAGGCGCGAGTTTCAACCTTGAAGCCGTCAAAGCGGAGTTGGCGAAGAAGATGGCCCAAGCGGAAGCGGCGGCCAAAGGCACCGGTCAGTAACAGAAAAAACCTTCACGGCGGGCGGCCCCCAAGGGCCGTCTGCTGTGCCGCTACACAAGAAGAATGGTATGTTAAATCCGAACAGCAAGCTAAGACTTCTTAGTGCTGCGGCAGTTGCGTTCGGACTTATTGCGACAGCTGCCCATGCCCAGGAGGCGCTGCCCTCGTGGAATGATGGTCCGGCTAAACAAGCTATTTTGGAATTCGTCAAGGCGACGACGACTCAAGGCAGCCCGCAGTTTGTTCCACCGGAGGCGCGTGTGGCTACCTTCGATCAGGATGGCACGCTCTGGGTCGAGCATCCGATGTACACCCAAGTAATGTACTGTCTTGAGCGAGTGCCCGACTTTGTAAAGGCAAAGCCCGAACTTAAAAATAAGCCGCCCTTCAGTACGGTGCTCGAGTCGCTCCACGGTGATCGAGCCGCGATGGAGAAGCTCAATCTGAAAGACCTCGAGGTAATCGCTGCTGCTACCCTTACCGGCATGTCGATCGAACAATTCGATGCGGAAGTAAAAAAGTGGCTAACGGAAGCCAAAGACGCGCGCTGGAAACGGCCTTATACCGAACTGACCTATCAA
>DATDFM010000087.1:0-4429 GCA_036522635.1 Candidatus Udaeobacter sp.
CACCGCATACTACACAGGAATTCCCGACTACTCGGTGCGCGCGCAACGAGTAGCGTTTGGAACCTCCGGCCATCGCGGCTCGGCATTCGAAAACACTTTTAACGAGTGGCACATCCTCGCCATCACTCAGGCCATTTGTCTGTATCGAAAGCAGCACAGAATTTCCGGCCCGCTCTTCCTCGGTATGGACACACATGCGCTTTCGGTGCCGGCAATGGCCACCGCACTGGAAGTGTTAGCCGGCAACGAAGTCGAGGTGATGATCGCAGAACGCGACGAATACACTCCGACACCTGTCGTCGCTCACGCCATCCTGACTTATAACCGTGGCCGGAAGGTCGGGCTCGCCGACGGGATCATCATCACGCCTTCGCATAACCCGCCGCCCGATGGCGGCTTCAAATACAACCCACCCAATGGCGGGCCGGCGGATACAACTGTCACCGGTTGGATCCAGGCGAAGGCAAATCAGTTTCTCGAAGCTCATCTAGAAAGGGTCAAACGCATTCAGTTCGAAAGAGCTCTTCGCGCGCCGACAACACATCGTCACGACTATCTCAACGCCTATGTCGATGATCTAGGAAATGTGATTGATATGGATGTCATTCGCGGCGCAAACATCCACCTGGGAGTCGATCCTCTCGGTGGCGCCGGCGTTCATTATTGGAAGCCCATCGCGGAACGTTACGGATTGAATCTCACTGTGGTGAACGAGGCGGTCGACCCGACGTTCCGGTTCATGACCGTTGATTGGGATGGGCAGATTCGCATGGACCCTTCTTCGCCTTACGCAATGCAGCGATTGATTGAGATGAAAGATCGCTTCGACCTCGCTTTCGCTTGCGACACGGATCATGACCGGCACGGAATTGTCACCAAAAGCGTCGGATTGCTGCCGCCGAACCACTATCTCTCGGCGGGCATCTCTTATCTCTTTGATAACCGGCCCGAGTGGCGAAAGGACGCGGCGGTCGGCAAAACGGTGGTGAGCACTCAGATGATTGATCGCATCACCGCCAGGCTCGGGCGGAAGCTTTACGAAGTGCCGGTTGGATTCAAGTGGTTCGTTGACGGTTTGCTCGACGGCTCTCTTGACTTCGCTGGAGAGGAAAGCGCAGGCGCGTCTTTCGTCCGGCGCGAGGGCAGCGCCTGGACGACCGACAAGGATGGATTCATCCCTTGTTTGCTCGCGGCGGAGATCACAGCGCGAACGGGCCGTGACCCCGGAGAGATTTACCGTGAGCTTACGCGCGAGTTTGGTGACCCGGTTTATGACCGCGTTGAGGCGCCAGCGACTCCGGAGCAAAAAGAAATGTTAGGAAGACTGTCGGCATACCAAGTCCAGTCTACGGAGCTGGCCGGCGAAAAAATTCAGAGCCTACAAACGCACGCGCCCGGCAACGGCGCTTCAATCGGAGGATTGAAGGTGGTCACAGCGAACGGATGGTTCGCTGCGCGCCCCTCCGGCACAGAGAGTATCTACAAAATCTATGCGGAAAGCTTCCGCGGAGAAGACCATCTATGCCGCATCCTGGAGGAAGCGCAGAGCATGGTAAAGGATGCCCTTGCGGCGGTGCCTGCGAAGCCTCCCGGTGTAGCTGGAGAAGCAAATCTACGCCATCCGTTCCAAAAAATCCTTTAGGACGAGCGCCTCATTGTGCTCTTGGTCGCGCGCGCCGTAGATCAGAGTAACTGTTCCTTCTTTAGCTTTGCTCCTTAACAACTTGAGCTGATCAGGGTGGTGTTTGAGCTCCGTTTCATACCGTGCGCGAAAGCTTCGCCACTTCTTCGGATCGTGCCCGAACCACTTCCGCAGTTCTGTACTTGGAGCGATCTCTTTCAGCCAAAGATCGACCTTTGCTCTTTGCTTGGTCAAACCGCGCGGCCAGAGTCTATCCACGAGAATGCGCGTGCCATCATCCTTATCCGGCGCTTCATACACCCTCTTAAGTTTTAGTTTGTGTCTCACTCTTAGTTGGCATCAGTAACCTGTGAACTCTTCTGTCCGAATGTTGTCATCGTTGACTCCTGACTCGGTTAATACCTTGCGCATCGAGGCTACCATTCCCTGTGGACCGGCGATGTAGAAAATAGGAACTGCTAAATCATCGATGTATTTCGAAAGCATCGCTTTCGTCATGTGCCCTGTTTCCTCGTGCCACCCCCGGTTTGATTTTTCCATCCCCGTCATTGTGCCGACAAAAGTGTAGTGCGGATTCTTCTCGTGTGGCTTATTCAAGTCGTTCAGGAAGGCTGCGTCTTCCGGCCTTTTGTTCGAATCGATGACGATGATGCGGTGCGCGACCTGGTCGTGAATGGCTTGCAGCACGATGCTCCGCACCGGCGTGACGCCGATGCCGCCAGTCACGAAAACGGCGGGGATGGCCGCATTGTTATGGAGCGCGAAGGATCCATACGGAGCATCCAGCGTGAGTTCCGTGCCGAGCGGCATTGTTTTCAATACTCGCTTGAATGCCGTGTCACGCATCCGTGTCGCGGACATCAGATAGTCCTCGTAAGGAGCGCTCGCCAAAGAAAACCCTCGTGTGTAGCCTTCCGCGTCAGTTTCAGGGGGATTGATCAGAGTATAATCCGCGAATTGCCCCGCTTTGTAGGCAAACCGATCCGGCTTTTCGAAATGGAACGCCATTGTTCCGGCGGCGATTTCGTCTCTGCCCTTCAATTTAACTTTGTATATCGGCATAGCATAGATCTCCTAGTAATAGTTTTTAATGCCGGCTGACCGGCTTCTTTTGGCTGAGTTTCTTCAGAGCCGCACCTTTGTGCATGGCTATGTGGTCTGTCTTGTCGCTCTTGATTAAATATTGCGGTTCCTCCTTCGAGGCGTGGACCGTGTAAGTCTTAAACTTGATCGCCGAGGTTACTTTCTTTTGGATCGTTCCGCGGACACGACCGGCTTCTGAGTTCCACTCAACATGGTCGCCAACTTTGAATTCCTGTTTCATCGGCGTGACTCAACGAGCGGATACGGATGTGTGATGATGTTCACGCCCGTATTTTTCTTCCTCCGCTTTCGGTTTCATTAACTTCTGTCCTTTCTGTTTCACTCTTGAACATCATTCCACTGGCGAAGCTGCATCGGTCCTCGGCACAATCGGAAACGGCACCACGCTCATGATGTCGCCGGGTTGCAGTGCGCTCTGTGCGAAATCCCGGAAGGCAGGCGCAACCACAACGTGCGACCGCAAAGCTGCCAGCATCTTTTCCGTTTCCTCCGCGTCGCGACCGACGCCAAGCCATCGATTCTGGTTATTCTCGCGTCCCAGGTAACTAAAGACCGCCGTCGGGAAGTGATAGCTTCTCTGCATTTGAAAACGCGCGCGACCAATCGGTTCGCCATTGCGAAAAATAACGATTTGCCGATCGGCTTCGCTGATCACGATGCTTATCGGTCCCGTGAGCGCGCGTTCAGGATGCCACCTGAAATCAAGGCCGCTTAGTTTTTCCAGCTTTAGGTTTTTCATCCTCGCCGGCATCGCCATCAGCGGGCCGGGATGCGTCACCAGGGCTGAATCCGAGGATTCATTCGCGACCACCACGGTCGTACCGACCCTGGTCACGCCGAAAAGCAATTCCGAAAATTCCTTCGGCAAGCGAACGCATCCATGCGAATCCGGATAGCCCGGAAGTTTTCCGCCGTGCAGCGCGATCCCGCCCCAGGTGAGCCGCTCCATGAAAGGCATGGCCGCTCCCTTATAGATGCTCGAATAATGTTTGCGTGCCTTTTCCAGAACGGTAAACACGCCCGTTGGCGTGCGATGACCGGCGCGTCCAGAGCTAATCGTCGTTCGGCCGATTAGGACGCCGTTGCGATAAACATAAGCTTGTTGTTCTGGAAGGCTGATCACCACCAGCACTGGCCCCCGCGGTGAGGTTTCAGGATGCCAGGTGTAATCGTTTGTCCGAAGCTGCGAGCGTGGTGGAACAGGCGCAGCAAATGCGAAGCTCAACGTGATCGCCGCGAACAGGAACACTCCTCCTAAACGCTTCATGAACCTCGCTCTGCTCTCATGAAGATACGTCGATCACCGGCCGATATAAGTCGTATACTCTTTGACTAATTATCTGATCGGTTTCTGATCTGAGTGATGTCTCCTAACAGATCACGGCCCGGGATTGTTTCCGCGCTGGGCAAGGACTCTTGCCACCATTAGTTAAACTGATATGAAAATTGTTCTCTATCGAAAATCTGGTTCCCTGGTCAGCCGCCGTTATGGGTTTCTTGAATGAGTTGAACATTCCCTATGAGATAAAGAATGTGACGACTAATCCTGCTTACGCCAAGGAAGTGAAAGCCGCATCGGGCCAGGATAAGAGTCCCACTCTGGAAATTGATGGCACGATTTTGCCGGATGCCAGCGTGGAAGATGTGGCAAAGGCACTTGAAGAAAGAGGGATGGTTATTTAA
>DATDFM010000088.1:0-4106 GCA_036522635.1 Candidatus Udaeobacter sp.
GATCCAACTTCTAAGTGGTCAGCGAAACGTCACCCCATGTAGAACCCGCCGTTCACGTTGAGGACGTGTCCGGTTATGTAACTTGCCATTGGCGACGCCAGGAACAGCGCAGCATCGACAATCTCGTGAGCTTCGCCGAGCCGACCCAGCGGGATTTGTTTAACGAAGTTCTGTGTCACTTCCGGCGGCATGCCTTTGCTCATTCCAACATCGATGAATCCAGGCGCGATGGCGTTCACCGTTATGTTTTGTCGCGCAAACTCGCGTGCTGAAACTTTGGTGAGCGCAATGATTGCAGCTTTGCTCGAGGAATAATTCGCCTGACCGAACAGCCCCATCTGTCCGCTCACCGAGGACATGTTGATCACTCGTCCGCCGCTGTGCAGAATCGTTGCCGCCTTCTGCGTGACTATGAACGTCCCGATGAGATTCACGCGGATGACGCTCTCGAATTCGTTCAGCGTCATTTTTTTAATCGTGCGATCGCTGATAATTCCGGAATTGTTCACCAGGATGTCGAGGCCGCCCCGCTGATGCTGTATCTGCTTCATCATCGCTTCGGACTGCTCGGGCTGCGTCACATCGCACTCAATCACCAGCGGGTCATTCAGTTCATTCGCTACAGTCAGAGCATCAGCTTTGTTTCGGCCCGGTTCATCCGTCACGTAATTCACCACACATTGCGCACCGCGCTGTGCGAACGCTTTAATCATCTCCGCGCCAATTCCGCGCGAGCTACCTGTTACCAGCGCAACTTTGCCAGTGAAATCAAATGGATCCTTCATGAATGCCGTGCTTGTCGAGAATAGCGGGCCACAATCAACGCGCACGGCAAGCCAATCAACGAAATATGAATGGCCACGGCCAGCAAGTCGTTCCCCAGTCGGTGTCGAAACGTTGGGAACGCCGTTGGCAAAACCAACCAGTACATCACAATGTAAACGGCGATGCCGTACAACACACCGGACACGACCGGATGAAGGGTCAGGAATCCGATTTTCCGGCTGGCGAGATAAAAGACGGTTACCACCACAAACGCCACGAAAAAATGAAGCACCAGACCGAACCCAGCAGTAACCAGTCCGCCGTCGAAGGAGTTTGCGCCAAGCAATCCAGCGGCGATTCCCTGTAATCCGCGCCGCGCACCTATGCCGCGTTGCCACCAGATTACGAACGCGGATGAAATATCCAAAACACCGACGACCAAACCAGCGGTCACGATTGTGCGGAACGCCCTGGAGCTTTTCATAGATTTCGGCGGAGCTTACTCAGGAAAACCGAAAATTAGGAAGCAAAGAAATAATTGCGCCGAAATGGACTAGTCGCTGCAAATCTGTAATCTGCGCTACAAATGCCGTCCTGCACGGCTGGTGCCGTGTGAGACGGTCAGCCCAGTTTCCTGGTTTCTCGGATTCCAGATTTGTTGTTATCTCTTGAAAAAAATGTCTTCTCCCATTCGAATTCTGACCGCAGTTCCGATTTGTGATGGTCACGACAGTGCGATCAACACGATCAATCTGGAATTTATCCGGCACGGGATCGAAGTGATTTACCTCGGTTATCACCGCTCGGTAAGCGACATCGTCCGTGCCGCCATCCAGGAAGACGTGCGCGCCATTGGCATTTCCAGTTACAACGGCGGGCACATCGAATTTTTCGCAGCCGTTGTCGATCTTCTACGCAAAAAAGGCGCAGACGATATTAAGGTTTTCGGGGGCGGCGGCGGCACCATCACGCAGAAGGACGCGGCAACGATGAGACGCAAGGGTGTGGACGAAATTTTCTTCGCCGGCACGTCACTGAACGACATGGTGAAATTTGTGCATCAGCGTTACGGCAAATCCCGAACCAAACGGCCGCGACCACGAACGTTTGATCAGGAACTCGCGCATAAGCTAACTCAAATCGAAGAAGCTTACGGAAGTGGGAACAGAAAACGCCGAACGCCCAGCGCCCAACGCCCAACATCGAAGCAGGAAAAAAGACATCAAAAACCAAACATCAAACCTCAAACATCTCGCGTCATCGGTTTCACCGGCCCAGGCGGCGCGGGAAAAACGACGTTGATCGACGAGCTCATCCTGCGATTTCTGCGTCGCAATCCAAAAGGGCGAATTGCGATCTTATCGCATGATCCCAGCGTAGTTGGCGAAGGCGCGTTGCTGGGCGATCGCGCTACGATGATCAATTCGCAGGACGATCGCGTGTTCATGCGCAGCATGGCCACGCGCGGACAAGCCGGCGGACTCTCGCCAGCAACGCACGATAGCCTCGCCTTGTTAGCACAATCGAATTTCGACTACGTCATCATCGAGACGGTGGGCACTGGTCAGGAGGCAATGCCATTTCAGAAAAACGGAATCGTTGATTCAACCGTGCTGGTGATGAATCCAGATTACGGAAGCCGGTTGCAATTGCAGAAGATCGTAATGCTGGATCTGGCAGACATTGTGGTGGTGAACAAGAGCGATCTCCAGCGCGCACGCACGGCGCACACGGAAATCGAGCAGCGTCTGGAACAAAACCACAGGGACCAGTTACTGGTCGATACAGTGGCGAAAAGGCACCGCGACTCTGGCGTGGACCGGTTGTTTGAGTTAATCTCAAAATGAATTCGGTAGGGCGCGACCGCCGGGCGCGCCGAACGAACGGCCCAGCGGTCCGTCGCTACCAATTAGTGGAGAAATATTATGACCAAGCTCGGACAAGTCGTCGAATCGGTCGACAATTATAACAAATTCGTTCTCGATCAGGTGAAGCGGGCGCGCACCGATCAAAAATTCGGTCGCGATCTTCTTGGACGTTGGAACGACACGAAAGCGAAAATTCCGGTGACCCGCACACCGACCGGTTTGACGCTGCCACGTCTCGCATTACCCGAGATCGATGAACCGGGCGAGATTGCGCGTTTCATTTTCGGTGAAGGTTTGCCGGGCGAATTTCCTTATCTCAATGCCGCGTACCCTGAGATGTACCTCGAGCCGGTGCGTGAGATTGAGAGCTTTGAGAAGAGCGGTGACAAAACCGGCAAGAAGCTGACACAACCTGAAGAGCCTACGCGTTTGTTCTCGGGGCTCATGTTAGCTGAAGATACGAATGAGCGGTTCCATTATCTGACGCGCCATCAGCGCACCCATCGCCTTAGCACGGCCTTCGATGGACCGACACTTTACGGACTCGATAGCGATGCCGACGGCGTGTTTGGGAAGATCGGCGAGGGTGGCGTGGCGATCGACACCGTCGAAGACATGGTACGGCTTTACGACGGATTCGATCTCGGGTCGCCCAACTTTTCCGCCTCCATGACTATCAGCGGTCCCGCGCCAATGATCATGGCGATGTACATCGCAGCCGCAAAACGGCGGTTCGGTCCAAAAGTAGTTGCGAAATTGCGCGGCACGGTTCAGGCCGACATTTTCAAAGAAGTCCAGGCACAGAACGAGACCATCTTCCCCATCGAACCGTCGCTGCGGTTTCTCACCGACATGGTGGAGTTCACTACGTGCGATATGCCGCGGTGGTATCCGATCTCGATCAGCGGTTATCACATCGGCGAGGCCGGCTCGACCCCGGTGCAACAGGCGGCATACACGCTTTCCAACGGTTTTGCCTACGCGGAAATGTTCGCCGCACGCGGAATCCCAGTCGATCAATTCGGGCCGCGCCTTTCGTTCTTTCTCGATTGCGGACTGGACGCGGAGTACATCGCGCTTTCGCGCGTGTCTCGCCGCATCTGGGCCATCGGAATGCGCGACGTCTTTGGCGCAGGTCCGAGAGGGCAGCTGTTTAAATTGCACACGCAAACCAGCGGCCGCTCGTTAATCGCCGCCGAATTCAAAAACAATCTTACCCGGACGGCCACGGAACTGATTCTGTCGTACATGAACGCCACGAATTCGTGCCACTCCAATAGCGCGGACGAACCATTCACGACGCCGAGTGAAGAATGGATCCGGCTTGCCGCGCATGGGCAGGCGATCCTGCTCGAGGAATCCGGGATTTTTAAACACACGATGAACATGCTTAGCGGTTCGCCCGGAATGAAAGCCGTCGAGCGCGCGGTGGAAGGGGCGATCCTGGACGAGTTCCGCGAGATCGAACGGCTC
>DATDFM010000089.1:0-11226 GCA_036522635.1 Candidatus Udaeobacter sp.
CGTCACCGGCTTGGCAAACTCAACGTTCGCATCAAATTCATGGATCAATTGCCGTATGAACGGCATGTTGATCGGCCGCGTCACGATGTGGATGCGGTTCGTGCGCACATCGGGGGTAAGCTTAATTTTCCCAACGATTACTGCTTCTTCGGAAAGGAGGCTGCCCCCGCCCGTATCGCCCACCTGCACCGGCTGCGGCACTCCTCCAGGCATCTTTACCCCACGAACACCCGGCTGGCCCGGCGTCTCCGAGCCCTTCTCAAAAATGTCCTTGAGCATGTCGACAACTTTGCTTGCATCCGCGCGATCAAGCTTGATGAATTCGCTCACCACTTCTGCCGGCGCCACGTCTACCTGCTCGATCACTCCGGCAAGTTGCCGAATAATGTCAGCGTTCTGTGTCACCAGCAGGCTGGAGGATTTAGGCAATGCCAAAATGTTGATCGTCCCCGAGCTCCCCTGAAAATACGCCATCAACACTTGCTGAAGTTCCTGCGGATCGGCGTACTGCAGCCGGAACAAAAAACTGATCACGGGATTTCCCGCCGGAATGTCGGCTAAATCCGAGATAATCGGAACCGGTGCTTTGCGCGGATTCTGCCCGGCGCCCACGACACTAACAATGTCGCGACCCGATGGGACAAGCGAAATCCCGTTAAGCCCCATACTCATCTCAATGATCTTGATCGCTTCTTCCCGCGACACATCTTTCGCGATAAAGATGTTCACCTTTCCTTGCACGAAATTATCCATCACCAACTTCTTGCCGGTGAGCTGCTCGTACAGATGCAACACGTCGACTACATCGCTGTTAGGAAATTGCAGTCGCACGGTAGCCGGCGCGTTCGGAGGAGCGGTAGGCTCCTCCTCTTGTGTGGGCGGACTGACTGCCTTTACCGACGGCGGTTTGGGGCGTTGCGAGTTAGGTTGAGCAGAAACTACGGTCGCGCCTGCTAGCACGAGCGTCACGATGCAGAAAAGCCGTTGCACAGTCCTCTTTTGCTGGATGGCGGAGCGTAGTGGATTTATGGGACCCGTCAACGTATTTCCCTCTGTGGAACAGTGCTTCAATGCTAGGCCTGGACGCGGCAGGGATTGTTAGCTTATAAGAGATCGGTGTCATTGCAAACCAGACTCACGCTTCTTATCGCTTGCTGCCTTCTGACGTCTGCAATCGTTTGTGCCGCACCCGAACAGTCTCCGAATTCAGCGGCAGAGATTCAGTCGGTGCTCACCGCCCAGCAGGATGCCTGGAACCGCGGCGACATAAACGCGTTTATGAACGGCTACGCGCGCTTGCCGTCAACCATCTTTGTCTCAGAAGATGAAGTGCACCACGGCTGGGACACAGTGCGAGAACGTTACCGGAAAAAATATTCTGATCGGACGAAAATGGGGACGCTCACCTTTTCGGAGATTGAAGTTATCCCGCTGTCACCCGATTCAGCGGTCGTGCTAGGGCAGTGGAGGTTGCGGCGCGCAGACGACCAGCCGCACGGTCGGTTTACACTTGTGTTCAAGCATCTGGCAGAAGGCTGGCGAATTGTCCTCGATCACACATCGACGGCGAAAGAGTAACACCATCGAGGGTTTTACCGCTGGACCAACATGAGGAGAAGGAGTCCGATCCAAGGCGCCGTTGTAGGACAGTACTTCACGCCTTACGACGGTGTCTCTAAGAAACAATACCAAAAGGTCTTTGCCGCCGAGCTGTTCCATGTATTTACTGACTTGGTCTTACCTGCACCTCCCTAATTGCTCCATTGCGTTGGTTTGCCCGCTGAGGGCCGATGTCGCCGTGCGGTGAACTTGATCTCGTAAATCACACTGTCATAGCCGTGTGGAGAGCAAAAAAAGCGTCTCCCCTGCGAAAAATTGAATTGACAGCGTTCCAGCAAGTTTCGCAGTATCATGTCGCGCTAAGTTGTTTAGGCGTCTTCCCAGAGAGCTCCACCTGACCTGCTTTCGCAGGGTAACCGTGAGCGAACGGCTCGCTCGCACAACTGAAAAAAGCATCATGAAAACGATAGCGAAATTTATTTTTGGATTGGCGATGTTTGCACTCGCATGCGGTTCGATCGCCTTCGCACAGGTTCCACTCCCGCCAGTACCCCCGGCAGACTCCGCTGCCAAAGCCGCTGCGCTAGGCCCGCCTGGCGGAGCACCCGTAACGGAAACGGTGGCGTTTAAGTCGAAATCCCGGTGGCACCTCACCCTTAATACAGTGAAAGGGTTCGGCTTGGTTATCACCGGCGCCAGTTTCCAGAAATCACCGACTGCACCGTTTATCTACGTCTTATTCGACGGGCGCCTCGGGGAAATCTTTGTCCCTTATCACTCAGGTGACGATCGTTTTACAGACCTCAAGTATGGCTTTTCGTGTTTGAAGCTAACCCCCGAGAAGTTCCCTCCGCCACTTCAACTCATCGGTGGTGACAAGATATGCAAGGAGGTGCGCGACTATCTGGCGTATATGGACTTTTTGAACACTCCCCACCGGGTCCGCTACGGCCAGGAAGCTGTCTATTTTTCGGTGCTCGACGCCGCCAACTATCAATACATCATGGAATGGACGTTCCGTGACGACGGAGTCATACTGGTCCGGGCAGGCTCGACCGGGCCCAAGTTCCCCGGACATCCTAACTTAGGCCACATACATGACTTCACCTGGCGGCTCGATATTGATCTCAATGGGGCTGGTGGCGACTCAGCCTTCTTGACCAGCCATTACGAAGATCTTACGGCTGTGCCTCCTGCTAGGACTGCCACGGACGGAAGGGACCTGGTAGACGTCGAAGGAGGCTTGGTGTGGAACGACCGGAATTTCAATACACTGCTGATCCAAGACAGTATGCTGAAAAACGGCAATGGGCGTCCTACATCTTATGAATTGGTACCAATGCGCAGCGGGACCGCGCGTCACTTGGAGGACTTTACAAAGAAAGACTTTTGGGTCACCCGGTATAACCCCACACAAAGTTTCTTCGCGGACGAGCTGCCGGACTACGTTCGCGATAGACAATCGACGGTCAATCAGGATCTAGTCATTTGGTACACGGGCTCAGAACACCATGAGAATAATTCACGGGACGAAGACAAAAACACGGTCGAGGTACTCTGGACTGGGTTTGAACTGGTTCCGAACAATCTCTTCGACCACACGCCCTTTTACCCATAAGTGGGAGGAACCGACCAACAGGCAGCAGCAGAACGAAATCAAGGCTCTCACCGCGAGTCTCAGGGAGCAGGCAGCGCAAATCCAGAAACTGAGCGCCCAGCTTGAGCTCTAGCGCACTTAGCGCGAGCGCGACTCTGCCGAACGGCCACGGAGGATGTGAAGACGATTTTTGCAGGCCGCCGATTCCAGCTTGCAGAAATGCAGGCAGCGATTCAGCCGAGCGCATAACAGAACAAGTCTAACTGCTTTCGCTCCTAGGATCGCCTGGCAGTTCCACTGCTGGGGAACAGTCAAGGTGTTGTCGCTTGTTACTGCAGTACCGCATCGCTGTCAGTCGTTCGCGGCTTGTGGAGTAACTATCGCCATCTCATACCCGGTGCTCATTTCTTGATTGAAGCGTTCGAATTGTCGTCATTGCGCCATACACATTTGGTTCTAAGAACTACTCGATTTCGCCAAAGGAATTGCACGATCCTGTTATCTATTAGATGAACGCCGGCTATGATCCCGACACCACTTTCATGAACCGCTTTGCTTATCCCACCGCCAGGCTCCGGTATATATTCGGATTTGTTCTTTCACCAGCAGCTCTTATGACAGCTACGTTCGCGCAGAACAATCAACCGCCGCGTTCCCCGGATCCGCCGGTTTTGATCTGGGATATTGACCTGAAACTGGCAAATGATGCCCCGCGAAACTTTCGCACTACTAACGATTGGCCTAACGAAGGTAACACTGAAACGACTGCCACAACCGGGTTGAGCGATCTGCGGGCCTCAGGCAGCGGCGAATTTAGTCTAAAGGGTTTACAAGCCTTGTTGGCTCGAACCAAAGGTCCTGTGACTGTGTTCGACTTACGGCAGGAAACGCACCTGTTCGTCAATGACTTGCCTCTGAGCTGGTATGCGTCACACGATTGGGCAAATGTCGGACGACCCCAGGCGGACATTGAGAAACAGGAAGCACAGCAGGTGCAGTCATTTAAGCCCGGCAGTAACATCGATGTCCGAACCGGCCAGCCGGTCAAACATGGGGACGGCAGTTCTGTTACACCTCAACAGGTGACCGTCCAGCATACAAGCACCGAGCGGAATCTTGTCGAAAGTCGCGCCGCGCATTACGTGCGCGTCGCCGTCACGGACCACGCGTGTCCGCTCGACAGCGCGGTCGACGAATTTGTGATCGCTGTCCGCGCTCTTCCGCAAAATGCATGGGCGCATTTCCATTGCGAAGCAGGCCTCGGCCGCACAACCACCTTTATGGTGCTTTATGACATGCTGCGAAACGCCAATCGAGTGTCGCTCGACGACATCGTTCAACGCCAAAAAATTCTCAGTAAAGGCTACGACGTGTTGCAGCCGCCTGACGCCGACGATTGGAAAGCTCCTTATGCGGCCGAGCGGGCTAAATTCGTTCGCACATTTTACGATTACGCTCGTGCGAATCCTAACGGACGACCGAAGCTTTGGAGCGAGTGGCGCAAGTCCGGTGCGCAGTGAATGCGCCGTGTATCTTGCGTTGTTACCAGTCGGCGCTGTTCGAAGTAGCGACGCAAGGAGCCGCTCTATATTAACGGTTCAAGCGCGTGAGCAACTTCTCATGGATATTGTCGAATCCTCCATTACTGAAAACGACCACCACGTCATTTGGTCGAAGCATGGGAATGATTCGGTCGACAATCGCGTTTGCGTTTTGCTCGTAAAATGCGGGCTTGCCACCCTTGGCAATCTCCGAAACGACCTGTTCCGGTTTTAACCGCTGATCCTCGGGAATTTGATCAAGCCGGGCCACCTGCGAAATGAAAACGCCATCGGCCATTTTCAACGCTTCAGGAAGTTGCTGCTGAAAAACCGCACGCCGGGTCGTGTTTGAACGGGGCTCGAACACTGCCCAAAGACGCTGGCCACGAAAGCGCTGACGGAGACCCTGCAATGTTTGAGCAATCGCGGTCGGATGATGCCCAAAATCGTCGATCACCTTAACGCCGCCCGCTTCCCCTCTCAGTTCCTGTCGGCGAGCAATTCCGGAGAAAGTGTTGAATGCAGCGGCGATTTTTTCTGTCGACACATCATAAAAGCGCGCCGCCGTCGCCGCCATTGCAGCGTTATGGACATTGAACTCGCCAACAAGTGGAATTTCAAAAACGTCATGGCCCAATTTGAATTGAGAGCTACTGGAAGAATAAGAGACGTCGCGAATCCGCTGCGCGCAGTTTTTCGAGAAACCGACCTCGACCATCTGCGCCAAACAATCTTTGGCGACCTCAATGGAATTTGGATCGTCGCCGTTTACAACGATCATGCCATTTTGAGGAACGATATTCAGCAGACGGCGAAAGCTGAGTTTGATCTCATCGACATTGTTGAAGATATCCGCGTGATCGAACTCAATGTTATTCACGATCACGAGCTCGGGCAGGTAATGAACGAACTTTGAGCGCTTGTCGAAAAACGCAGTGTCGTACTCGTCGCCTTCAAGCACGAAATATTTTGAATCGTTGAGCCGCGCGCCTTCGCCAAAATTTCTTGGAATACCGCCGATGAGATACCCCGGTTCGTGTCCGGCCGTTTCCATTATCCAAGTAAGCAATGCCGTCGTCGTCGTTTTACCATGCGTCCCGGTCACCACAAGATTATGGCGGCCGCGCAGGAAAAAATTCCTGAGCACCTCTGGCAATGACAGATAGAGCAGTTTCCGGTTCAGCACCGCTTCCACTTCCGGGTTGCCACGCGTCATCGCATTGCCGATTATCACTACCTCTGCATCTGCCGGGATGTTTTCCGGGCGATATCCTTCCATCAGCCCAATCCCCTTCGCCTGAAGGAAGGTCGACATCGGCGGATAAACCTTTTCGTCCGACCCGGTGACCCTGAAGCCGCGCTCTTTCAGCGCGACGGCCACAGCGCCCATCGCCGTCCCGCAAATTCCGAGCATATGAAAACTTTTAGGCGCTTCTTTCACGCGGGTCTTCTACGCTGAGGGTACCGAAAAGAAAACCACGAATTACACAGATTTCACGGATGGTTCGACGAAACTTTTCTCGTCCTGGAGTTAATCCATTTCCAATTACGAGGACGACGAAGACCAGCACGAAGCGCCGGCCCTTAAGCGTACGTTACTTTTTCTTGAAGACTTCGACTGCTTCCCACGCTTCGTCGGGTGGAGCTTGTTCGTATTCGAGCGCTCGCTGCAGATACATCTTGGCCAGCAGATCGTCGGGATAGAATTCCAGAAAACGTGAAAAAAGAATTTTTGCGTCGGTAAAATCGCGTGTGCGAAATTTCTCCAGCGCTTCCTCATATGTTTCCAACCATTTCAAAAATTCCGGATCCGTTTCTTCGCCTCGGGCAGCAATGAATGTAAAGACGTCTACCGGTTTGGTTTTGCCTTTCACTTGCACGCGGGCCACTGAGCGCAAATAAATTTCGTCGCGCACCAGTTCGGCAACTGACGCGCCAACCAGCATATCCAAGCCATAAGTGCGTGTGAGGGCTTCGAGCCTTGATGCCAGATTCACGGCATCGCCTATCACTGTCGGATCCATTCGCTCCTGCGAACCAATATTGCCGACGATCACCTCACCATGATTGACGCCGATCCCCATGCCCAATCCCATCCGGCCTTGTTCGCGCCAAGTTTGATTGAGTTGGTTCAACTCCCGGCGCATCCCGAGCGCCGCGCGCGCGCAATTTTTCGCATCCTGTGTGGTACCAAGACTGCGCACATTGCCCCACACAGCCATGATGGCATCGCCGATAAATTTATCGAGCGTTCCGCCATTGCTGAAAATTACAGAAGTCATCCGTGAGAGATATTCATTGAGCTGAGCGACCAGCGCTTCGGGGTCGGCTTTCTCCGCCAGCGTTGTGAAACCGATTAAGTCCGAGAATAGGATCGTCACGGGCACGCGCATACCGCGAAGCGAGCTGTAGTAGCTGTCCGGGTTCTCCAGAATTTCCGCGACGAGATTCTTCGACACATAACGTTCCAGCGTGCGCCGCGTGCGCACTTTCTCCAGGCGCTCGAGGAAGTATTCGAACCCGAGGGAAAACAGTCCGCTCAAGACCAGCACGGCCAACACGGGGACGGTGAGCAGCAGGAGACCTATATTGTCGTAAAGCAATCGTGCCGTTAGAAGATAACCGGCTGTAATCGCCACAAGCCCGCCCAGACAAACCAGCGGTTTGCGCACGAACGCCACGAGCAACCAGGCCACCAACCCTGCGGCACAGACGAGCACCAGGTTAATTTTTTGCGGAGTAGCCCGCAAAAATTCGTGGCCGAGCGCGGCAGCCATCGCTTGGAAATGCATCGTAGGGCCCGGTGTATTGGGACTCATTGGCGTATCGACCACATCGTGCCACACCTGCGCAGACGGCCCGACCAGTACGACCTTATCTTTAAAGAATGCGCCATCGGCATAGTTGGCATGCCAAAGCTTCGGATCGAATACCTCGTACAGCGGATGAGGTTGGAACGCGTCCGGCGCGGTGAAACGCATCATGTGACCGCGAAAATCGTCCGGTACGTCATCGGCATGACCGATTTCCGCGAGAGCGCGCGCCGCAAGTGAATCGTAAATTTGGTCGCCCGGTTCCGGCGGTGAACCGGCCAGTTGGCGGTTAGTCACGCGATACGTCGCGGCGCGAGTTTTGTCGTCAATTGGATCGGGCCAGAAATTCACGAAACCGACCCGGTTATCCTCCAATTGCGGTGGCGGAATCAGCGCGTTATTTGGCGTAATTTCTTGTACGCCTTTTTGGAAATCGAAGTTCGCGCTGAGGACAACTTTGTCGCGGTAGCGATCAAGCGCAGCGTGAAATGCCGGGTCGCCATCGCCATGCTGATTAAAAAGCAAATCAAACATCACAACGCGCGCACCTGCCGCGAAGAGCCGATCGAGCAACAGCGCCCAGAGTTCACGTGACCAGGGGTATGGCCGCTCGCTCAGCAATTGCAGCCCACGGTTGCCCGCCAGCTCTTCGGGAGTCAGCGGCGGCAACTGCAACGTGCTTTGATCGATTCCCAGGAAAACAAAATCGCGCGGCGGCGTGGTCTTCCGGCCCTCGCGCCGAAGCAAATCTTCAAAACTCTGTTCGCCGCGCCACGGCACCGACACAAACGGGGCAGTTGGGAAGAAATGCCCGACAACAATCAAACCCGTCCAAAAAAGACAGATTAGTGTCAGCACCAACAACCGGGCTCGGCTGAACCACTGCATGGGCGGATTATACCAAAACAATCCCGAATGGCAGGTAATTAGTGAGGCGTTAGAGGCGTTGCACGGCTTTTTCTCTTCACTTCGTACCAGACTTCTCGCTACTTCTGATCAACATGGCTGACGGCTATGACTTCCTTTGCCCGCGGTGCAAGGTGCCGCTAAAAGAGGTGCGGACTTCCGGCGGTGTTTTGTATGGTTGCGATGTCTGCGGCGGTCGAGCAGTGACGATTGAGCTACTGCGGAAACGCTTCACACCGGAATCAATCAACCCGTTGTGGCTGCATGCGACGCGAAGCGAGGGACGAGTTGGCCTGCCTTGTCCATTGTGCCGGCAGGCGATGATCGGCGTTGCCTTACCCAACCAAGCGGAAACTTATATCGATGTCTGTCGCCACTGCCATTTTATTTGGTTCGATGCTCACGAAGCCGACACGCTCGTTCCGCGTCAGCCGCAGCCGGTCACTGCTGAACCCGCACTTCCGCAAAAAGCGCGTGAAATGCTCGCCATGGCGGAAGTCGAGCGCTTGTCCAAACAGGCCGAGGGCTCGGATTTTGACAGCGTTGCACCCGATGAATCATGGAAACAAATCGCCGCGTTCCTTGGAATGCCGGTGGAGTTCGATGCGCCAAAAGAGCAGCGAAAGCCATGGGCAACATGGATGCTTTCGGCTGTCATCATTTGTATCAGTCTTCTTGCGTTTTCAAATCTGCGCGAAATTGTTCAACGGTACGGTTTGATTCCGGCAGAGGCGACTCGCCTGGGTGGCATCACCTTTGTTACATCTTTCTTTCTGCACGCAGGCATTATTCACCTTGTAGGCAACATGTATTTCCTCCTGGCATTTGGACATGCCGTGGAAAATTTTCTGCGGCCAATGCGTTATCTGGCGCTCATTGCATTGGCGGTATTCATCGGTGACCTGGCGCACGTCGCTCTTGATCCACGATCGCAGACACCATGCATCGGCGCCAGCGGCGGTATCGCCGGCGTCATTACGTTTTACGCACTGAATTTTCCGAGGATGCGGCTCGCTTTTTTGATGCGTTGGGGTCTCGTCTGGTTCCATTGGATTCGATTGCCTGCCTGGTTCGTTTTCGTCCTTTGGTTTTTGTTCCAAATCATTGGCACTCTTGAGCAGAAGGCGGGAATGAGCTCCGTATCATCGGCAGCACATCTCGGCGGGGCCGCAGTAGGGATTGCCGCATGGATCGTTTGGCGAAGGTCAAATGACGAATACCGAATGACGAAGGACGAAGGAATGACGAAATCCGAACGATAGAAGAACCATCGTTGTTCGAGTGATTTGCGTCATTCGGGCTTTCTTCGTCATTCGTCATTCGAGCTTCGTCATTTGAAAATGCGTTTGTCATTTTGCGTTCAGCATTTATTTTCCGGCCCGCGATCTCTCCGCCTACCCAGCTACTTCAACTAATTCGAAGAGGGCAAGAGAATACGAGCGTTCACAACGTTCGATACCTGATGAAGGTAATGAGTTGGTTGAAGTAGCTGGGTAAATCAGTGAGCGAGGTTGGAAAGATCGATAACAAAACAACAGCTCACTGAACGAGGAGCCCCGAAACAATCCCGGGGCAAAAACAACAATGCCAAGAGCTACTAACGCGCCGGCAAGCCGCGCGCGCCGGAAACGAATGCTGAAAAAGGCGAAAGGCTACCGCGGCCGTCGCTCAAAACTTTTTCGTTACGCCAAGGACGCGGTCATGAAGGCGCAGTATTGGGCCTATCGCGATCGCAAAACCCGCAAGCGCACATTTCGTTATCTTTGGATCCAACGTCTCAACGCTGCCGCACGCGCCAATGGCATGACTTACAGCCGCCTGGCAGAAGGGTTGAAAGCTGCCGGTATTGGACTCGATCGCAAGATTCTCGCTGATCTCGCGGTTACCGACGAAGTCGCATTCAAATCGATTATCGATCAGGCGAAGAACGCGCTGGAAGGCAAAGCGAAGTCGAAAAAGAAGGCGGCTTGATTCGTGAGTCGAGATTCGTGAATCGGGATTCGATTTCCCGATTTAACGATGTAACGATTTACGATTCACGAAATTCATGCACCCGCTCGAACAATTGCGCGATGACGCACTGCGCGAGATTGAAGCTGCACGCGACGAGAAATCGCTCGAACTCGTCCGTGTAAAATATCTCGGCAAAAGCGGAAGCGTCTCCGAATGGGGCGAGCGGATGAAAACGCTCGGCAAAGAGGAGCGCCCGGTCGTCGGTAAGTTGCTCAACGAGGCGCGCAGCTCCGTTACGAGCGCACTTGAGCAACGCGGGGAAAAAGTTCGTGCTGAAAAGGAATCTGAGGCGTTGGCGAGCATCGACATCTCGCTTCCGGGAACACCGCACGAAATTGGTTCTTTGCATCCGCTTCATCAAATGCATGAGCGCGGAATTCAGATTTTCAGGCGAATGGGTTTTGCCCTCGCCGAAGGCCCAGACATCGAAACTGAGTGGTACTGCTTTGATGCTCTGAACACGCCGCCAGATCATCCCGCCCGCAACGAACAGGACACGTTCTATTTGCCTGATGGTCGACTGCTGCGAACCCACACTTCGACCGTGCAAATCCGCGCGATGGAAGAAGCGCCGCCGCCGATCCGCGTGATCGCCTCAGGTGCGGCGTACCGGCGGGACGAACTCGACGCAACGCACAGCCCACAGTTTCATCAAATCGAAGGATTGTACGTCGATGAAAACGTCAGCGTCGCCGATCTGAAAGGTGAGCTTCAATTTTTCATGCGCGAACTTTTCGGTGCCGAAACTGAGGTGGAATTTCGACCGCATTTCTTTCCGTTCACTGAGCCAAGTTTG
>DATDFM010000090.1:0-17156 GCA_036522635.1 Candidatus Udaeobacter sp.
ACCTGTTCCTGATAAATCATTACGCCATAGGTGTCAGCGCAGATGTCTTTGAGCAGGGGATGCAAATATTTGATCGGCGTGATGCCTTTTTTTGCTTTGACGTATTCCGGAATGAGCTCCATCGGCCCGGGTCGATACAGCGCGATCAATGCGATGATGTCGTCCAGCTTTTTGACGTCGAACTGCTTCGAGAGACTGGTCATGCCGCCAGATTCCATCTGAAACAGGCCGATGGTTTCGCCGCGGTTGTAGAGCGCAAATGTGGAGACATCATCCAGTGGAATATTTTTTAACGAAAAATCGGCATCGCGTTTCCGGATCAGAGCCAGTGTATCCTCGATGACTGTCAGGGTTTTCAATCCCAAGAAATCCATCTTGAGCAGGCCCAAATCGTTCAGCGGCCCCATGGCGTACTGGCTGACGACATCGTTGCCTTTCACATCGCGGCAAAGCGGGATGTAATCGGACAGATCTCGATCTGCGATCACAACGCCTGCCGCGTGCACGCCGGAGTTGCGCGAACGGCCTTCCAGTGTTTTCGCGTATTCGAACAGTTGTTTTGTTTGAGGTTCGGTGGCGATCGCTCTTTTCAGCTCGGCGTTTTTTGTCGCAGCTGCATCAAGCGTGATATTCAACTCGTTTGGAATCATCTTGGCGATGCGGTCTGCATCGCCATAGCTCCATCCCAGTACCCGCGCGACATCGCGCACGACGCTTTTTGCCTTGAGCTTGCCGAAGGTGATGATCTGCGCGACACGCCGCTCGCCGTATTTTTGCCGCACATACTCGAGCACCTCGCCGCGGCGCGATTCACAGAAATCCACGTCGATATCCGGAGGCGAAACACGATCAGGATTCAAAAACCGCTCGAAAATCAGTCCGAACTGAAGCGGGTCGATATCGGTGATGCCAAGAACAAATGCCACGATCGAGCCGGCAGCCGAGCCGCGTCCGGGACCGACAGGAATTCCTTTTTCCTTCGCAAAATGAATGAAATCCCAAACGATGAGCAGATAACTAACGAATCCGGTTTTTTCCAGAACGCCGAGTTCATATTCGAGCCGCCGCGTTAATTCTGAATCAGCCGCCGCCCGTTCACCGTAACGCGCACGCAAACCCTGGTAACAAAGGTCGCGTAGATATTCTTCCCGCGTCTTGCCGGCCGGCGCCGGATACTCCGGATATTTCGAGCGGCCAAACTCAAGTTCGAGATGGCAACGTTCGCCTACATGCAGTGTGTTCGTGATCGCTTCCGGAAAATCGCGAAACAGCTGCCGCATTTCGGTCGGCGATTTGAAATACAATTCCGGCAGATAACGCATCCGGCTTTCGTCTTGCACCATTTTGCCGGTGCCGATGCAAAGCATCACGTCGTGCGCCTGGTGATCGCTTCGGCGGAGGAAATGCACGTCATTCGCCGCAATTAGGCCGAGGCCCAGGTCGCGCGCAATCGGCACTAACGCGACATTGCACATTTTTTGCTCTGCCATCCCGTGATCGTGCAGCTCGACGAAAAAATTCTCTGCGCCGAGGATATCGCGATATTCCGCGGCGCTGTGTTTTGCCTTCTCGAGGTTATTTGCCTGGATCGCGCTGTTGATTTCGCCGGCAAGACAGCCGCTCAATCCGATTAATCCCTCCGAGCGCGCCGCGAGCATCTCCTTGTCGATCCGCGGCGCATAATGGAATCCATCCAGATGTCCTGCAGTCACTAACTTCACGAGATTGCGGTAGCCAGTTTCGTTTTCGGCCAGCAGCGTGAAATGATACGCCGATTCCCGGCGCGATGGCGGTCGGTCCTTGTGTGATCCGGGCGCTACGTAAACCTCACAGCCGATGATGGGTTTCACGCCCGCGCGCTGTGCTTCCTGATAAAATTCAATCGCGCCGAATAAATTGCCGTGGTCGGTCATCGCCACGGCGGGCATCTCAAATTCGGCCGCTTTTTTCATGAGCTCCCTCATTCGGATACTTCCATCCAGCAGCGAATATTCGGTGTGCAGATGAAGGTGAACGAAGGAGTCCCGCGACATTAGATTTGAGTATTGAACGTCCAATTATTTTAGCAAATTTACCTACGTATTTGATCTGTCATTCCGAGCGAAGTCGAGGAATCCCGATGCGTAACCAGTCATTCCACGGGATCTTTCCGCTTCACCCTGCTTCGCTCAACATGACGATGCGATTTCAAAATTTCGTGATTGCATTCGACTCGGCCACTTGCTATGAGAGCGCGTGCTGCGGGTGCGTTTCGACCCGCCTGCATCGTCTTGCGAAGCATTACGGGCAGGTTGGTAAGCGCCGCGCGATGCCAACGTTACTGCGACATGAAAAAATTGGAGGCCATCATTAAACCGTTCAAGCTGGAAGAGGTGAAAGAAGCGCTCGCAGAGCTCGGCATCGAAGGGATGACCGTCACAGAAGTCAAAGGTTTTGGACGACAAAAAGGGCACACAGAAATTTATCGCGGAAGCGAGTACACGGTGGATTTTCTGCCGAAGGTGAAAGTGGAAGTGGTAATGGCAGATGACTTGATTGAAAAAGCGGTCAACGTGGTGGTGAGCGCAGCGAAAACCGGTAAAATCGGTGATGGGAAAGTGTTCGTTCTCCCAGTGGAACACGCGGTGCGTATTCGCACAGAAGAAATCGGCGAAAAAGCGGTGTGATTTGAATGACGAAGCTCGAATGTCGAATGACGAAACAATGACAAAACTCGAATGACAAATTGAGGTCGCGGCCTCTTCGTCATTTGGTCATTCGTTCGGTATTCGACATTCGGATTTCGTCATTTTGCTTTTCGATCAACTCTCAACTATCAAGTAAAAACTCCTCAACATGGCCAAAGACAAAACTCCATCCGACGTCAGCAAAATGATCAAAGACCACGGCGTAAAGCTTGTGGATTTCAAATTCACCGACCTGCTAGGAACATGGCAGCACTTCACCACCACTCTCACCGAGTATAACGAAGAGATTTTTGCGGACGGACTTGGATTCGACGGCTCGAGCATTCGCGGCTGGAGAGTCATCAACGCCTCTGATATGCTCGTGATTCCGGATGCGGCCACGGCGTGGATCGATGTTTTTAACGCCGAACCCACTCTGAGCCTCATTTGCACGATCGTCGATCCGATCACTCGCGAACCGTACGATCGAGACCCGCGCGGTGTTGCCGAAAAGGCAGAGGCGTACCTCAAGTCGACAGGGATTGCAGACACGGCGTTCATTGGGCCGGAAGCAGAATTTTTCATTTTCGACGATGTGCGATTCGCCAATAGCGGAAACGCAGCGTCCTACGTGGTCGATAGCGTGGAAGGACATTGGAACAGCGCGCGGGAGGAATTCCCAAACCTGGGTTACAAGATTCGACCGAAGGAAGGATACTTCCCTGTCTCACCGATGGACACGTTGCAGGACATTCGTAACGAAATGTGTTTGGAACTTGAAAAGGCAGGAGTGCCGATTGAGCGCCAACATCACGAAGTCGCAACCGCCGGCCAGGCAGAAATCGACATTCGTTTCGCCCCGCTCAAACGCATGGCCGACAACATGCAGTACTACAAATACATCCTGCGGAACGTCGCCAAGCGGCACAATAGAACGGTGACCTTTATGCCGAAACCAATCTTCGGAGATAATGGCAGCGGCATGCACACCCACATCTCGCTTTGGAAAGATGAGAAACCGCTTTTCGCCGGGAACGGCTACGCCGGACTGAGCGATCTCGCCCTGTTTTTCATTGGTGGAATCCTAAAACACGCGCCGGCGCTAACGTGCCTGACCAATCCCACCACAAACAGCTACAAACGGCTCGTCCCTGGATTCGAAGCACCGGTCAATCTCGCCTACTCCGCCCGGAATCGTTCCGCCGCGATTCGAATTCCGACCTATTCACCAAGTCCGAAAGCAAAACGCATCGAGTTCCGCACGCCCGATGCTGCTGCAAATCCATATCTCGCCTTTTCGGCAATGCTTCTGGCGGGACTCGACGGAATCCAAAACCGAATGGATCCAGGCGATCCGCTCGATAAGAATCTTTACGAACTTCCACCGGAAGAACTCGCGCAGGTCGCCAGTGTGCCCGATTCGCTACGCGGCGCCATCGAAGCACTCCAGGCTGATCATTCTTTCCTGCTGCGCGGTGACGTCTTTAATGAAAACTTCATCGCCAACTGGATCGACATGAAACAAAAGGAATACGACGCCCTGCGTCTTCGACCCCACCCCTACGAGTTCGCGATGTACTACGACGTGTAGCGGCAGGGCGCGACCGCCGGCCGCGCCGGCAGTGGCTTTATCCCGATCCAAATCAACGAACAAGGGTCCGCTCTTAGTTACGAACGTTCGTGTGCTTCTTGGCTCCACTGAATTTCAGTGTGTTGGTTACGTGATAGAGCCATGACCGACAAAAAACCCGTTCGACCTCGGATACCGGAGGTATGTCCAGTCTGCGGTGAAGAAGTTCCGCGCGATGTCCGAGCATGTCCCGAATGCGGTGCCGATCACAATTCGGGTTGGAAAGAAGACGCCGCCGACACCTATGATGGTGTGGACTTACCGGAGCACGATTTCAACTACGACGACTTCGTTCAACGGGAGTTCGGATCCCAGGCAAAGCCAGCGGGACTCAAGATGATCTGGTGGATTGTTGGCATCAGCTTGATCCTTGCCTTGGTCTTGTATTTCTCTGCAGCCGTTCGCTTCTAAGTTTCGATTTGATTGAGCAGGCCGCGTCTCATTAAAGTCACCCGTATGAGAAAGATGCAACTTGTATCCTGCTTCATCGTTATCAATCTGCTTGTCGCAAGCAAATTTGCCCGCGCTGCTGAGCCAACGGATCGTGATCGACCAATGGTTTCTCCCACCGAAGCAATTTCACGACTCAAGGAAGGCAATGGCCGTTTCATCGCGGGCAACGTGCAGCATCCGCACGAGACGACTGACGAGCGAGCATTCATTGCTAAAAACAGTTACGAAAATCCTGACGCAATTTCTCTGGGCATGACCAGCGAGCAGGCCGCCAAACGACGGACGGAACTGACGAAAAGTCAGCATCCATTCGCCATCATACTTAGTTGTTCCGATTCGCGTGTGCCACCGGAACTTGTCTTTGATGAAGGCCTCGGAGATCTCTTCATTGTCCGAGTCGCGGGTAACGTGCTCAACGATGAAGGCCTGGGAAGCATTGAGTACGGTGTCGAAATCTTGGGCGCACGTCTCATTGTCGTACTCGGCCATCAGAGTTGCGGCGCCGTCGACGCCGCAATGAAGACCGTTGCCGCGAAAAGCAAGGCACCAGGCCATATCCAGTCATTGGTTGCCGCGATCAAGCCCGTGGTTGATTCGGCGCCTAAAGCCGATCTGGATGCGATGATCAAAGCCAATGTGAAACATGTTGTGGACGCTCTTCGCTCGTCGACGCCAATTCTGAAGGCTAGGGTTAATTCCGGTGAGGTACAAGTAATCGGTGGCTATTACACCCTGGATACAGGGGTTGTTAGTTTTCTTGAGCAGAAATAATCGCGGCCTGCACTAACCTCGGTTCATGCTGCGGGTCTGGCAGACCATCGCGATCACGTTGCTAGCTTTAACGATGGGCACGTCGTTCGCCCACGTGTTGGAATGGCCGGCGAAACTTCATTACACCGGTGAATTCTATCTGCGCCTTCAAACGTCGCTCTATGCTTAGTCGGGCCCACCGAGCATCACAGGGTTCGTTGAACCTGCGGCTGTTCTCTCGGTTCTTTTCCTGGCTGTCCTTAGTTGTCGTCGGCCGGTAATTCTAAGCCTGACACTCGGTGCAGCCATTTGTCTTCTCCTGGCTTTCCCGGTTGACTTCTTTTGGCGGGTTGCGCCAGCAAACGCAACTTTCTTCCATGCGACGCAGACAGAAATCCTCCCGGCTAATTGGAATGTCTGGCGCATGCGCTGGGAGACGGGTCATGCCATCCGGTTCGTTCTGCACCTCGCCGCGTTGGTTTTGCTTGTCCTTTCGCTTACGAGTGAGCGCGCGGAAACTCTGCCGAAAGAAGCTTTTCGACATCGTTAGACATCACCGGCTAACGATTTGCCTCTACGCACTGGTTGTCTTCGTCTGTCCCTGATCTTATTTGTATTCATGAGGATGATTGGAAAAGTGGACAAAACGTAGAAGGAGGAAAATCATGGCTAATTCCGAACAGACAGACGCGAACACGACCCCAACTGCTGCACAAGAAAACCTAAGCCAGCTCTGGGAAGACCATGTGCGCTTCGAGTTTTCGACACGCAACACGGAAGACACTCTCGCGACGATGGTCGAAGACGCTTACGTGAATCACGTACCAGTGTTAACCGGCGGTTCGGGTCACCATCAATTGCGCGAATTCTATTCGAAACGTTTCATTCCACAGATGCCACCTGACACGGAGATGACACCAGTCTCGCGAACTGTTGGAGACAACCAGGTCGTCGACGAAATGATATTCAAGTTCACCCACACCATCCCCATGGATTGGATGTTGCCGGGAATTCCTCCGACCGGCAGACGGGTGGAGATTCCACTGGTCGCAATCGTCCGATTCAGAGACGACAAGCTTGCTCACGAGCATATCTACTGGGACCAGGCTTCGGTGCTGGTTCAAATTGGATTGCTGAATCCCGCTAATCTGCCCGTAGCGGGCGTTGAAACTGCACGCAAGGTTCTCGATCGACATTTACCCGCAAACGAACTGATGAAGCGCACCGATCGAAAACGGTAGTTGCATGTTCGCTGTCATGTTGAGCGAAGCACTGCAACGAAATGCGAAGCATGAGGCCACGCTTTCAAACATCTCTAGATATTCGCCCGACATTGGATTCAGAATTAATCTGAGATTCTTCGCTCCGCTCAGAATGACATCGCAGTATAATAATTCATGAGATCGTTTCTGGCCGGCTCGCTGCTATCTCTTTAGGACAAGAACAAATCCATGAGCATTGTCGGAAAAGTGGACAGCCTCTGGCGCTATCCCGTCAAAAGCATGCGTGGTGAAGAGTTAGACGAAGCTTTTGCAGGTTATCCCGGAGTTTACGGCGACCGAGTCTTCGCCTTCAAAAGTTCGGCGAGTCCAGCGGGATTTCCATATTTCACGGCGCGCGAACAGTGCAGACTTTTGCAATATCGACCGCGGTTTCGGTTCCCTGACAAAGCTGGGCGTCCTGTGAATCTGACCGAAGCGGACAGCAAGGGCGCGGGTCCTCTCTCCGCCGACATTTCAGAGTTAATAGTGGACATTGAAACTCCGGATGGAAAAACGCTCGCAATCGATGATCCGGCTCTGATCGATATGCTGCGAAGCGAGATTGACGAGAAGCATCAACTCACTTTGATGCGATCGCACCGGGCGATGACCGATTGCCGCCCGGTGTCGCTTTTTAGCGTGCAATCAGTACAACAACTGTCGCAAGAAACAGAAATGCCGATCGACAAGCGACGTTTCAGAGCAAACCTCTACTTGGATTTAGCCTCCGACAGAGGCTTCGGTGAAAACGATCTTGTCGGCCGTTCGATAAAGATTGGACCGAAAGTAATTGTCCGAGTTTTGGAGCGCGATTCGCGCTGCGCAATAATCACGCTCGATCCTGACACTTCAGAGAGAACAGCCGCGATACTGAAGAAAGTAGCGCAAGCTCATGATGGAATGGCTGGAGTGTACGGTGCAGTGATCGTCGAAGGCATGCTGCACAAGGGGGATTCGATCGAACTGCTGGAATCTACCTAACGACTACTGTAGCCCCCTCGCTATGCGAGGCGTGAGGGCCGCTCACGGAGCGACGGCTACACCGCTAATAATCGCACTTTGCGTCGCGTGTTTCTTTGCGCGAAAAGAATCACACCATGGCAAACGCCGATGTTATCGAGTCGTATGTTCCGGCCCGACTAGATCGGTTGCCTTGGAGTTCGTGGCATTGGCTTATCGTCGTTTCGCTCGGAGCAACGTGGATCCTGGATGGACTGGAGGTCACGCTTGCCGGGGCCTTGGGCGGTGTTTTGACTCGTCACGAGACGCTCGGATTGAGCGATGCCCAAGTCGGTGCGAGCGCGACGTCCTATTTGGCCGGCGCGGTGATCGGTGCACTGCTTTTCGGCTACGGTACCGATCGGTTTGGCCGCAAGAAATTATTCTTCATCACTGTTGCCGTTTATTTGATCGGAACAGCACTATCTGGTTTCTCCTGGAGTTTCTGGAGCTACGCACTGTTCCGCGCAATCACGGGAGCGGGCATTGGCGGCGAATATGCAGCAATCAATTCCGCGATTGACGAATTGATTCCAGCGCGTGTGCGTGGCCGCGTTGATCTGATCATTAATGGCTCATACTGGGTCGGCGCTGCGATGGGCGCCGCAGCCACGCTCGTGCTTCTCGATCCGCGCCACATTCCGATCTGGCTTGGATGGCGATTCGCATTCGGAATTGGCGCAACACTGGGATTGATCGTGATTTTTTTCCGGCGCTGGATTCCGGAAAGCCCGCGGTGGTTGATGATTCACGGGCGGAACGCCGAGGCGGAAGAAATCGTTACAGACGTGGAACGGAAAATCGCAGCAAAACGGAGTGATGGAGTATTGGAGGATTGGAGTGACTCACCTGCACATCCGAAAACGGCCGCTACTCCGTCACTCCATTTTTCCATTACTCCGGTCCGTGTGCGCACTCGCACGCATACGCCCTGGCGGGAAATCTGGAATGCGATTGTACACGAGCATCGGCGACGTTCTTTTCTTGGTTTCGTGCTGATGTCAACGCAGGCATTTTTCTACAACGCAATTTTCTTCACATATGCACTTGTATTGATGCGGTTCTATGGCGTGCCGGAGCAAAACGTGGGCGGTTATCTTTTACCGTTCGCAGTGGGGAATGTGCTTGGACCGCTGCTGCTTGGACATCTGTTCGACACGATCGGGCGTAAGAAAATGATCACGGCAACGTATGCGCTCGCGGGAGTGTTACTCGCAATAACTGGCTGGCTTTTTCACGCCGGATTGCTGACCGCGCAAACGCAAACCCTTGCCTGGACAATCATCTTTTTCGTCGCTTCGGCAGCCGCCAGTTCTGCTTATCTAACGGTGAGCGAGATTTTTCCCTTGGAAATCCGCGGAATGGCGATTGCAATTTTCTTCGCAGTCGGAACGCTGGTCGGCGGTGTCGGCTCGCCGCTACTGTTCGGTTGGATTATTGGCACCGGCTCGAGTAGAGCATTATTCCTGGGATATTTGATAGCTGCGGCGTTGATGATTTTTGCAGCAGCAATGGAAGCATGGATCGGCGTTGCCGCCGAGCGACGGTCGCTCGAGCACATTGCCGCGCCGTTATCGAGCAAAGGGCTGTAGGGGCGTCTGTGTCAGACGCCGCAGTCACGGTCTTCGCCGGAACGGCGTGGCTCTTCATTGCAATGTTTGATCACATATGTGAGCGAACATTGAAATGACTCATAATTCGGCGCGCAATTTATGTGGTCGTCGGTGCAAAGTAATCGCGAGGACACGAAACCCAAGCGAGCGCGTCTTTTCCACTAATTGATGCGCGGAAAAATCCGCCGCGTCCTTCGGAGCATCGAGAGTGTGAATGTGCAGATCGATTTTGATCCAGTCCCCTTCGTAGCTCGTGCTCGTGCTCATGCTCCTGCTCGAAGATCTTAACTCGTGTTCCAGTTTCGATTACGATTATGTGCATAGCAGGAGGAATTCACTCGAGACTTGCCAGTCGCGGCGGTCTGCGGAAAATTCTCCCTCTCGATGCTCGGGTAGTGGAATGGCAGACACGTACGTTTGAGGGGCGTATGCAGAAAGGCACGCGGGTTCAAGTCCCGCCCCCGGAGCACGATCTTAACGAACTAATTTAGGTCGTACACTTCCACTAGGGCAACTCCGGTGGTATTGCCTACACCGCGCACAATCGCGGTGTAATTACCCGGCGCCAGGTTTGCAATGATCGCTGACTCACTTGCCGCGGTCGGAGCATGGCCGCTATTCTGGATGTCGCTGACCTGATTGTTGGTGATGATCCCGCCGAGTATCGTCGTTTGCCAGTTATCGTTGGAGCCGATCAGTGTTCCCGCCGCATTGTGAAGTTCCAATGTCGGATTGGCCAAGACGTCGGTGATCCCATGTTGCGTAAGCTCAGGACCAATCGCGCGAATGATTACCCTCTTTGTCGCTGTTCCCTGAACAATAAAACCACCAATCATCACGTTCTCACCCGTTTGAACAAGGCTGCGAGTGCTGATGTTACCAAGAACTGAAGTCGTGTCGGGACTCAGATCGTACGCTTCCACCAAAGCAACTCCCGTAGTGTTGCTGACACCGCGCACAACCGCCGTGTAATTACCCGGCGCCAGGTTTGCAATAATCGCCGATTCGCTTGCCGCAGTCGGAGCGTGGTCGCTGTTCTGAATGTCGCTGACCTGATTGCCAGTGATGATCCCGCCAAGTATCGTCGTCTGCCAGTTATCGTTGGAACCGATCAGTGCTCCCGCCGCATTGTGAAGTTCCAATGCTGGATTGGCTAAAGCATTGGTGATTCCGTATTGCGTAAGCTCAGGACCGATCGCACGAATGATCACCCTCTTCGTCCCTGTTCCCTGAACAATAAACCCGCCAATCATCACGCTCTCGCCCGTTTGAACAACGGAACGCGTAGAGATATTACCAAGCTGCGACTCCGTCGGTGTTGGCGTCGGATTCACCACTGTGACCACGCCTGTCATTCCAGATTGCCAGTGTCTCGAGCAGTAATAGTGAAATGTACCCACATTGTTAAAGGTGTACGTAAAGACAAGCCCCTCTCTGATAAGCCCAGAATCCCAGAGCCCGTCTGGCGCGCCCGGGGTGCCTGAAGTGGTACTGTGCATCGGAGTGTTCACGCCGTTCCAGCTCCAAATCCATTTCACCGTATCGCCCCGGTTAATCCGCACGGACGCGGGTTCGAAGCAAATGCAATTGTTGGGACTAACCGTCACGTTAACCGTGGCCGCACCTGCCATCGTCCGGCAGAAAGCCAAAAACGAAGCAACAATTAATACTGTCACTGGTGAGTGAACTCGACCCCGAAGCGATTTGGTAAACACGTGATTTATTAGTTCCTACAGGAAACAAAAGGAGAAGTTCCCAACAAAAGAGCGCACGATTGTTACTTTAAACTTGATCGGCGTGCCTGCCGAACGTCAGTCACTGGAGCCTATAGCTGCACCGTTACCGAGCAAAGGACTGTAGCGCGGGCTTCCAAGCCTGCCGTATCGCCGATTTCCAAATCGGCCAGGTCTAAGAATCGTGCGCACGCAGGTTTCGAAACCTGCGATACAGCAGACTTGGAAGTCTGCGCTACAATTCGCGACAACTGACGCTAAGTTCACGCCTGTGAATTGGCCCGGCGGGCGTGAGTTTGCTGGAATAAAGATGGAACGCATGGACGCGGATCAGGCCAGCATCGAAATCGGCATTCGATTGTAAGAATTTCCGCAGAGTTTGAGCGGACACCTCGCGGCAACGCGCCAATGTAATGTGCGGATGCCATGGGCGGAGCTCCGGTTCGAGCCCAACGGCCAGCGCGGCTTCCTGTATGCGCTTGTGAATTTGGAACAGATGCGGATGCGCTTTGCCGACACCGATCCATATAATTTTCGGCGCGCCTCTTGAGGAGAACGCACCGACGCTGGTGACAGGTAGAAAGAACGCGCCGAACTCAATCGCGCTGAGTTTCTCCCCCAGCTTGAGTTCGACATCGCCTCGTACCTGGCCGAAAAAACCGAGCGTCAGATGCATCTGGTCAACCTCTGTCCAACGGACGCCGCGAATGTGCGGATCAAGATCGGCAAGCAATTGGCGCGTTGAGTTGGGCAGATCAATTGCGACGAAGAGCCGTTTGCTCATGGCTTTCTCACATCAATCGTCAAATCGTAAATCGTTGAATTGGGAAAAGGTAAACCCGATGTAACGATGTGACGTTTCAACGATTCATGGATTCATTGTTCTGCTTTGTCGCGCGGTCGGCCAGGCGTGTCACCCATTCCGGCGTTAATCGTGTGAGCTCCGCACCAGCCCGCGATCGTTCGCCACCTTCGTCGGCTGCATCTGGGAGAAATCGATTCACAAATTTCATGGCGTATCCGGTCAGATTTGGAAACAGCGCGTTCCCGGCGATCGCGCCGCGGGCGGCAAACGTAAGCGTAAGGGAAGGCTGCCCGCGCCTGAACGCCGCAACGATTTTCCGGGCTGCACGATCGGCGTCCATTGAGATCACCGGCGCACCCGCAGACGCAGAGAACCACGCAAATTCAGCCTCGTGGTTGCCCTTAAACTTTGCGTTCACATGTGATCCGGTGCGCATGAGTCCCGGCGCCACTGTGGTCACCTGGATATTGTCGTGCGCCAACTCAGTCCTAACCGCATCGGAGAAACCGGTCAGGGCAAATTTGCTGGCGCTGTACGGCGCGAAATGCGGCACGGCAACTTTGCCGCCGATCGAAGTGATGTTTACGATGCGTCCCCCACCCCAGAGGCGCATCTCAGGCACGATCTGCGAAATCAATTCATACGGCGCCCAAAAATGCAGTCGCATCGCGCGATCGTAATCCTCGCGACTCATGTGATCCAAGGGGCCGACCTCGATGATCCCTGCGTTGTTGATAAGGATGTCAATCCTGTCGAACTGATCGATGACCTTCCGAACCGCGGCCTGAATCTGGTCGCGATCGAGCAGATCGCATTCAACAATGAAGACTTTTCCGCCACGCGAAGTGAGATCAGTTTTGGCACGCGCGAGTTCTTCTGGAT
The DNA here is from genome assembly GCA_036522635.1 of Candidatus Udaeobacter sp. GTDB lineage: Bacteria > Verrucomicrobiota > Verrucomicrobiia > Chthoniobacterales > UBA10450 > Udaeobacter. The sequence goes on from DATDFM010000090.1 coordinate 12,794, forward strand.
CCCGCGCGAGGAGAGCGACATTTCCTCCCTGTTCACAAATGTGTCGCGCCAGGACGAGGCCCAGCCCGCGCGATCCGCCACTGATCAGGGCAACTTTATCGCGCAACGCGTATCGCGCCGTACGAACGACGCGAGCCGTTATCCAACCGCCGAGTAAAAGAACACCTGCTCCGATCCAAACCCGCGCATTCATTTGCACAATTCCATAATCAGATACGAAGCGTTCGGAGCAAGCGGCCGTGAACACATCTTTGCAACCACGACCCTGCGGGCCGTGTTTCTAATGAAAGCCTCGCAGCAACTGACCGGCCACAGGCCGGTGGCTACAGCAGTGGCAAATCGCGCTTAAGGGGGACAGCACAGAATACGACATCTGTATCAGGCGTGTTTGCGATTAAAACGCGCGACTTCACGCGCTGTCTCACGATCGACAGCGCGCTTCTTCAAATCGGCACGCTTATCCCCCGCAACTTTGCCCACGCCTACACCGACTTCGGCTTTCACCTTTCCGTTCTTCCAATAAAACTTAAGTATGACCAGGGTGCGGCCTTTCACTTGGGCTTCGCCGTAAAGCCTGTCGATCTCCTCGCGGTGCAGCAACAATTTGCGAATGCGTTTCGCAGTTGGAATTTCGTGGCTGGCGCGCTCGTAAGGCTGAATGTCGGCATTATAAAGGAACGCTTCACCGTTCTCGATTCGCGCAAATGCGTCGCCTATATTGGCTTTGCCTGCGCGGATTGATTTAACCTCACTGCCCTTCAACTCGATGCCCGCTTCGTAACGGTCAACAATGTGATAATCGCGCAACGCTTTGCGATTGAGAATAGATTCAGCTGCCATGTTGCCTCGGACCTGGAGTTCTTATTACAGGCGGAAGTTGGCTGTAGCGTCCGCTGGTCCTCAGCAGAAATCCAGCAATAAGCCTCAAGCTCAGTAGCTGCAGGGCATCAGCGACAGACGCCAAAATCGGAATGCACTAAGGACCAGCCTTCGCTTCGGCTCGGCAGGCAGCGCAACTACGGCCGCATGAAAACCCGGCAGCTAAGCGCCATCTGTGGCGCTGCCTTCGAGCGACTCGTAAGTCAGTTTGCCGGCGATGATCTCCTTTAGCGCAATGTCGGTTAACGACATTCGGGGTGTCGTCTCTACCAACGGCCTATGTCCCAAGCCAAGCTGACGCACACGCTTAGAGACAACATTAATCAGAAGTTGCTGATTTGGGATCACCTGTGCTGCTTCCTGAAGAAGTTGAGTGGTCATATGGCGCAAGGAGTGAACGCGGCGAACCGCCTCGGTCGGGAATTGAAGGATAGTCGACCCGCTGCTTGGAAGCGCGGATGGAACAAGTTGCGGTGCGAGCATGGTAAAAAGGAGTGTTGACTTTCCAGATGAAGCGGCTCGTTGTCAACGCTTTTTGTCCGCCAGAGCACAAAGTAATTTCGTGCGAGGTAGCAGACACGGACCTGCCGGCATGCGGTAACCGAAGTCATTTCCTCCGCCATTGGCCGACCCAGGTGCCCCATCCGTAATATCCGAATGGGACGAGGCGGCCCTCACTCACAAGGGCGTCCACCTGGGCGCGAAGCGGTGCCGCCTTTGCCGGCCCAAAGTAATCATCGACCACCACCCAGCAGGCGTCGTTAAGCAGGGCACCGTAGGAATCCAAATCCCGGCGCACGTTGTTGTCTGCGTCAAAAATGAACAAGCCAACGTGGCGACTGGCCAAACGCTGATGAACCTCAGAGATGATCGCCTTATCAGAGGAGCGTCCGTTGATCAAAATAACGTCTTGCGCTACGCCGAACCTGCCGAGGTTCTTTTTCAAATCCTTGATGATATTCCTGCTCGACAGCCGGAAATGTTTTAAGCTTCCGCCGGCTTCGATCGTGATGATTTTCTTCCGCGTATCCGATTCACGCGCTCCAAGTGCCGCGGCAATCGTGGATCCGCCGACGTATGGGCCAATCTCCAGCACATTACCTGCGCTGAAGCGCGCGAAGTGATAGATCAGGAGCAAAACATCGACGTGCAACATTGAGGCTTCCCGTCCGACTTCTTCCAGTCGCTGGCGCACATCAGCGCTGCGGTATTCCATCAGTGCTCGAAGCAGCTCCAGCACCTGATTCAAATGAGAAGGGTTGCTCATTTGTGAACCTGGCTGGGAAAGCACGGCGGATTTTACCGGCGTCATCTGCTGAGGCAACACCAGCAAGAAAGCTCTGTTCTTCCGATTTACATCAAAGTACGCGAAGCAAGGAGACGCGTCAGCGGGACAAATTTGGTGATTCGGGCTCTGGCTCAGTTTGGTAGAGTGCCTGGTTCGGGATGATAACCGGCCAATTTTCTCAATTCATCCTCAACTTGCACCGATATGCTCAACGCCACGTAAAACGTCAAATCGGCGTAATCTCGCGGTTCAGTCAAGTTCGCAAATTGACTTGCAGTCTAAAGCCCATCCGCAGTAAACGAACCTCTCAATGAGAACATCTTCGCGCTGGTTCGGCGCGGGCATCGCATTGTCCCTTATCGGCAACTCTTTCTGCGCATCGCCTCAATATCAGCCGGTTAAGCCTGATCCGAAAGCCGTCACCGTAGCGGGCAAATTTCTTTCTGTGGTCGACGCTGGTAACTACACGGAAACTTTTGCGATGTTCCCCACACGTATGCGGTCGGGCGGAGATGCATTTGAGAAATACTGGGTCAGCTACCTCACCGTGAAGCGCGCGCCGTTAGGTCGTATGGTGTCACGCAAATTGGTTAAGGCTTGGTTTACAAGAACGCTTCCTGGATCTCCTGATGGTTATTACGAGTTCTTCCATTATGCCACTTCGTTTCAGCACGAGATGCAAGGTGCGGAGTCCGTAGTCTTAACCAAGGAGTCCGGCCATTGGCAGGTTTCGGCTTACCGATTTAAATAGCGTACCGCGTCAGATCGTAGAATCGTCGATGATGGCGGACTAAAATGCTCCCATCGCGCACGCGTCAATAACTCGTGCACGCTTTACTATCGAACGCGCAGTGTGATTGAATGCCGCGCATGATGCCTGATTTCCTAGGACTGATGACACTTAGCCAAACCGTGATTCTGTCGCTTATTTCTTTCGCATTGGCGCAGCCCGCGTCTTCGTCGCCTACTCCACAACGCAGCGATAAATCAAAAGATATACAAGATTTGGTGCTGTACGCACCGCATCCCACATACCCCAAAGACGCGCAAAATTACTACCCTAAGGGCCACGGCATTGTGATGATGGAACTAGATAGCAAAAGTGGTTTGGTGAAGTCTGCAAAAATGGAAAAAAGCACGGGCAATAAAGTTTTGGATGACGCTGCTCTCCAAACCTTCAGCCAATGGCGCTTTAAACCCGGTACCCTCTCACGCGTCCATATCCCCGTTACGTTCTGGCATAACGGTAGTGGGATACGTCACCGCATGGCTGGTGCGGTCATCTCAAACTGAGTGTCCACAATCCTGGATGAACGCGCACGTTTGTGACATCAGACCGTGCAAGGATCAGCGCGGCGTCGATTTCATCAGCGATACAAAACCACTCCGGTCGGCTGTGGTACGACAGGGCCGGATAATGCAATCGGCGACGCGAAGCATCTTAGCCGATCACACGATTTTGTCTGCGTTTTGGATGACGCTGGCAACGACGTAGAAACACACGAACACGAAGGCGATTTCAAACAGTGGTGGGTTTGAATCCCGTCTAATCGGTGCGATCCTTTGTCGCCTTACGGCGTGACAGTAAACGCAACTGACTGTCGCCCCACATCTTGCTATAGCCCTTGGTTGAGCGCACTCTAACGGTTTGCGTCCCTTAGCCTCGTCCGGGACTTTTCTCGCCCTTTCGATTGATGCGTCACAGCCCTGCTCAGACAGTTCAGGTGCACGACCTGGAATCTTCAGTGGTTTCCGACGAGGAAGATGTGTGACGTACTGCCGTTTTTGGGCTGCGCACGACCACGCGCAAAGCAAACCATCCCGTGGTCTTTCGTAATCATGTCGGGCTGGTGGGATTTGAACCCACGGCCTCCTGGTCCCGAACCAGGCGCTCTACCAAGCTGAGCCACAGCCCGAAAGAATTGCCGAGTATTAAGTTGGGCGTCCCTACTTCGTGTATTTTGCGGCAGATGGCAAGAAAATCGAAACCACGGAAAGGGTTTTATTTAATTTTCGATATTCGGACTTGTTTCGAGATTCGAATTTCGGATTTCGAATTTCATTATCGCGCGAAATACCGACGCTTGTATCAAGCAGCGAAATCACATAGAAAGACGTTCGCCGCAGCGAACGCCTCTACAACATGATGGCCGTCCAAGATCCTTCAATGCATTCCTCTGTCACCATTGTCGGCGT
>DATDFM010000091.1:0-8301 GCA_036522635.1 Candidatus Udaeobacter sp.
ACCTTGGTTGCGGTGAGCGGGTAGTCGATGCGATAGCCGCGGTCGCGCAACTGCTGGATTTGTGCGAGCGCATCGGCTCGGCGTTGTTCCTTGGCGATGACGACGTAGATGTCAATCGTGTTGTCATTCGAGACTGCCTTCTGCATGGCCTCACGCGCGTGCGAGATTCCGTTAATCAATTCGCCAAGTACGACATCGCCCATGGCAAAACCAAGCGCAGGTAGAGAAACCGCGCCGTCACTGAGTTGCGTTATCAAATTGTCGTAGCGTCCACCGCCCGCGATTGCTCGAAACTTTCCCGCACGATCGAACGCTTCGAATACGATTCCAGTGTAATAGGCGAGCCCACGAACGATTCCCACATCGATACCCACAAAATCGGCGAGACCGCGAGCCCGCAGGCCCTCAACGAGTTGTTCCAGCCTTGCGCTTTTGCCGCCACTTTTCAGCATCGCGAAAACGGGATCGGCAAGGTCCCCTAGTTTTGCTGCGGTCTTCTCGCGCGGCTCGCGCGCGGATTTATCGATGGCTTGCAGCAAACCGTCCAATCGTTCAGTCGGCACGTTCTTGTCACGGAAAAAATCAGTCCAGAATTCACGGTCGCTAACCCGGACCACGAAATCTTTTTCGGTGAACCCGAAGCCGCGCAGAATATCTATGCAAAGCGCGACCAGCTCGATGTCTGCCGCGAGATCCGTCTCGCCAATGATATCGCAATTGAGCTGAAAATGTTCGCGCAACCGGCCGCGTTGTTGCTTCTCGTACCGAAAAAATTGTCCGACCGAGAACCATTTGAGTGGTTTCTTGAATTCCCGTTCGTGCGCCGCAACAACTCGAGCAAGTGTTGGGGTTAGTTCAGGACGGAGCGCGACTTCGCGATCGCCTTTGTCTGTGAAATTGAAAAGCTGTTCGACAATTTCCGCGCCACTCTTCTTCTTGTACAGCTCGGTCGCTTCCAGAGGCGGACCTTCCCATTCAAGAAAACCATACCGGCCGGCGACCTCGCGCCAGCGGGCGAAGATGTAATTCCGCCTGGCGCAGTCGTCAGGCAGAAAATCACGAAAACCTGGCAAGCTCTGCATAACCACGTAGTCCCACAGATGTCATTCTGAACGAAGCGAAGCTGCAACGCAGCCGCGAAAACGTCCCGGACGCGGCCAGGCTTTCAATCTCGGATCATCTGAATCAAGCGCCACGGCAATTAACTGAGATGTTTGAAACCCTGGCGTCATACTTCGCATTTCGTTGCAGCGCTTCGCTCAACATGACAGGCGTTTATGGACACGGGCGCAAGGCGTAAATCGGTGTCCTGCATGCGACCACCGGGAACGGAATTTACGATATGAGGGCGAATGTAGAAAGACTCCCGTGTTAATGGACCGGGAAGATAAACGATCGAGAACATCCATTGAATCAAAGCAGAGGGAGAAATATGAAACAAATCAGATTAGCCAAAATATTAGCAGCAAGCTTGGCTTGCGCAGCATCGCTCGGCGTAGCGTTAGCGCAGACGTCAACAACTACCACGACCACAAACCCGGTGACGGGCACGACGACGACCGAACAGACCACCACTAGTTCTGCAGGAAACATTGTGACCTACACCCCGGATTCGGATTACTTCATGTTCCGAACGACGTCGGCTGCGGCACCGGTACGGTACTACTACACGAAAGATACAACCGTCGTTGATCCGACGGGCAGGGTCGTGAGTTTGTCGGCGGTCCGCCCGGATATGCCGGCCACTGTTTACTATTCAACAGTGGGCGATCGCGTTGTGGTGCGCAAAGTAGTATTGGCGCAACCAGCGCAGCCTGCTGCCATTATCAAACGCGAAGAAACGACCACTACCACTACGACAAAGCCGTAGCGAGATTGTTTCCAAATAGAAAGTGTGAGCGCCCGCGAAAATCTCGCGGGCGCTTTTTTCTAAGCGGTGGAACGCGATCTGCGGCCGCGTTGAGAGCAGCGACGAGAGTCGCCTGTAATCAATTATTGCGCCTACGGCCGTAGGCATCGCCTTCGGAGAAGTCGATCCACCTTGGGGGGTCGGTCGCTTTTGGTAGAGGGCGCAGTCCTCCTGCCCGCCGCGCGCGCAGAGGTCGGGGCGCGCGAAGTGACGCGCCCTATCCGGAAAGCGGCAGAGCACTGCCGCACTCCAAAACATGTCCGCAGTTGAACACGCTCAGTACTCCGCCTAGCGTTTTGGAGTGCCGCGCCGCTGCGCCGCTTTTTGATAGCCACTCGCTTCGCACGTAAGCTGCTACTGCGTGGCGGTATCGAAAAAAGATAGGCCGGATCTGCAGAAGAAAGTGCACGAAGTGCCACACAAGCCGGGTGTGTACTTGATGCGCGACCGGTTTAACCGCGTTATTTATGTCGGCAAGGCGCGCGATCTGCGCAAGCGCGTGAGCTCGTATTTTCTGCCTTCGAAATTGGCGCAGGCGGATTTGAAAACGCGCGCCATGCTCGATGCGACGTGGGATTTTGAAACGCACACCGTCCGCAGCGAAGCGGAATCGGTTTTGCTCGAAGGCAAATTGATCAAGGAATACAGGCCCCGCTATAACATTTCCTTCCGCGACGACAAACGGTTCCTCGTGGTCAGAGTTGATTTGTCAGAGGAGTGGCCGCGCTTTCGCCTGGCCCGCTATAAAAAGGACGATGGCAGTCGCTACTTTGGCCCATACGCGCACGCCGGCGCGTTGCGACAAACACTGAATTTCATGCGCAAAAAATTTGGCGTGCTCACGTTTGGTCGCGGCGCGCCGACGGAGCGCGAATTGAAGTCTGCTACATACCAGGTGCCGTTCCGTTTGAGCGAGATCACCGCCGAGCAATACCGCGAGCGCGTCGAGCAAGCGGGCGAGTTCCTGGAAGGCAAATCGCGTGAAATGATTGCCACACTCGAGGACGAAATGCGCAAGGCTGCGCAGAAAATGGATTTCGAGAAGGCCGCCGAACTTCGCAACATGGTCGCCGACTTGCGAAGCACAACACGATCGACCCGCCGATTCACGCGGGGCAGTCTGCCCAGCACGATCGATCCAATGGCGGACGTGCAGGCGCTCGCGGACGCGTTGCACCTTTCAGACGTGCCTCGAGTAATGGAATGTTTCGACATCTCCAACATCTCCACGACACACGTGGTGGCCTCGATGGTTTGTTTCCGCGATGGAATTCCGGACAAAAACAATTACCGGCGTTACCGCGTGCGAACCGTGGAAGGTCAGGATGATTTCGCCAGCATGGCCGAGGTCGTGCGGCGAAGGTACTCGCGGATTCTGCTTGAAGCCCGAGGCGTAAATTCCGACGCAGCCGAGTTTTCGCAGGAAAACGCCGCAGATGCCTTGGCACGAATCTCCAGTCATGCCGAGCGAATCCCGCAGATGCGGGAGAAGTCGAGGGATCCCAGGGTGAAAACGGAAGTTACTGCCGCAGAATTCCTCGACTCCTCTCGGAATGACGGCAGTTTTGTTGCAGTTCGGTTGCCCGACCTGATCATTGTGGACGGAGGAAAAGGCCAGCTCTCAGCCGCCTGCCGGGAACTACAGCGCCTGGGCCTGCACGATCTTCCCATTATTGGCCTGGCGAAAGAACATGAGGAGATTTATCGACCCCGCCGCGCGTTGCCGTTGCAACTTCCGATGGATTCCCCTGCCCTTCGTTTGCTCCAGCGCATTCGCGATGAGGCGCATCGATTTGCTAACGCATATCATCAATTGCTCATGAAAAAGCGGATCGAAGAAAGCATTCTCGACGATTGCCCGGGCGTAAGTCAGAACCGGAAAAGTCTGTTGCTGCGTCGGTTTGGGTCAGTGAATCGCCTTCGCAAGGCAACCGTTGACGAGATTGCGGCGACGGAAGGCATTGGTAGGAAATTGGCGGAAGAGTTACACCTGTTTTTGCAGCGGCATTGATTTGTCCCCAGTGTTGCCGAAAGTCGTGTCATTCCGAGCGAAGCGAAGCGGAGTCGAGGAATCCCGGGGAATCAACCAGGAGAATATCATGAGATCCCTGGACTTCGCTCGGGATGACAGGCCAATGGGGACTATTCGAATGAGTCGAACTCGAATCTGCCGGCGCGTACGCGATCTCTGGATTGCGGTTTTGCTTTTTGCGCTGCCGCCGATCGCGCACGGTCAAACGCTTATGCCAACGCCTGCCGCGAGTCCGAGCGGTTCGCCGGAAGAGGAGACAATTGCCCCCACATTCGAAACTCAAAAACTGGCGCGGACTTTCATGCTCGATATCCCGGCGCCACGGGGACAGATCACCGACCGGAACGGAGCGCCGCTCGCGCAAAACCGGCTCAGTTACAACCTGGTCATAACTTTCCCTACCCCGTTGAACTTTTCCGATGCGCAGGCCCTCAGCTACACCAGGGAAAAAATAGATCAGGCCGGCCAGCTAATAGGACGCAGGTTCCGGATCTCCGACCAGGCGATCCTTCGTCATTACCGCAACCGCGGCATCATGCCGTTTGAGATCGCACCCAATCTCACACCGCAGGAGTACGACCCAATTAAGGACAAGCTGCCGCCGGGAATGATGGTGCGTCCTGTTTACGTCCGAGTCTATCCGAACGGAAAGGTTGCCGGTCAGGTCGTTGGTTATACCGGAAAAACGGGCCGAAATCCGGACGGGATTGTCGATAACCACGAAACGATCTGGCCACAAACAGAGGGACGCGAAGGACTCGAACAGACGTTCAATGAGATGCTTACTGGGAAGAACGGCGAATACAAACTGACCTTCGACAAGGACGGCCGGAAAACATCGGAGAAACTCGTTACACCGCCGGAGCCTGGATACAACGTGGTGACCACTCTTGATTTGCACCTCCAGGAACTGGCGGAAAAAGCGTTGGCCGCAAAAGCAAAGCGCGGTGCCATGGTCATCGTCGACCCAAACAGCGGCGATGTTCTCGCGCTGGCGTCGTGGCCGACATTCGACCCAAACGTGTTCGTTCCTTCCATCTCGCCCGATCAACTCAAAGCGCTGCAGTCGGATCCCGATATTCCGCTTTTGCCACGTGCGTATCGTTCCTCATATCCACCAGGCTCGACATTCAAAGTTCCCGTCGGCATTGCGGCGCTGGAAAGCCACGCCGTCTACCCGCAGGACCAATATCAATGCGTGCCTGCGATCCAGATCGGGAACGTCACGTTTCACAATTGGAAAAAGACCGATCGCGGCGCCTTAAACTTCGTCCAGGCGCTCACTGAATCGTGCGACACATGGTTTTATCAGGTCGGCATAAGGACTGGTGCGGCGCCGATCATTGACTGGGCGTTGAAGCTGGGGTTCGGCGCGAAATGTGGGATTCCACTGCGCGGCGAAGTAGAAGGCCGCATCCCTAACGACGAATTCATGAAGGCGACGCACGGTCGCAAAATTCTTAATGGCGACATCGCAAATATGTCGATCGGCCAGGGCGACATTCAGGTTACACCGTTGCAGATGGCGCAGGCCATGGGCGTCATCGCTAACGGGGGGACGTTCTATCAAACACGGCTCGTTCAACAGGTGCAGACGTTCGACAATCAAATCGTGACAGCCTATCAAGTCCGCGCCAAAAGAACGCTCGATATTTCGCCGGAGACGATGGAGCAGGTGCGCGCCGGAATGATCGATGTTGTTAACAGCCCGGGCGGCACCGCTCATCAAGCGAGCCTCGGCAACGTCGAAGTGGCTGGTAAAACCGGCACCGCACAATGGGGACCGAAACACAAAGAACGCACGGCGGCGTGGTTCGCGGGATTTTTGCCGGCCGACCAACCGCGGTATGCGTTCGCGGCCGTTTACGAAGGCGATGTCGGTAGCAAAGTCCACGGTGGCTCCGCCGCCGCGCCCATGGTCGCCGAAGTGTTCAAGGACGTGTACAAAGGTCAGATGATCGCCGGTCATTCACAGCGACGCGCTCAGGAACAACCCGAAATTCGTCGCGCCGAACCGGTCGAGGAACAAGACGAATCCGACTAACGACACGCGAATTACACGAACGACCACGAATCCGTTCTGAATTGTAGGGGCAACCGCTCCGGTTGCCGTTCTTATCGTTAGGCAGGCGAAGCGCCTGCCCTACAAAAGAATTGCTTACAGATTATACCGTCGCAGTTTCCTGCGGTAGCTCCATGGTCCCTTTGAACTTCGGCGGTTCTTCTTCGATGCCGAAATTACCGGAATAGAGCTCCTCAATTTTTTCCATCTCGTCCGACGTCAGCTGGGTGGTGTCGGGAGCTTTGGCAAATTCGACGAGCTGTTCTTCGTTATAAATGTTCGGAAGTGTCGAAGCGACGCGATCATCTGCCAGTAACCATTGCAATGCGGCTTGCCCGAGCGTGCGCTCGGCATTCTCGAGAAATCGTAATTGCTCGACTTTCTTGACCCCGTTCAACAACCAACTTCGTGGTCTATGGCTGCGATGATCAGTAGGCGGGAATTTCGTTTCCGCCGTGTACTTGCCCTCAAGCATTCCAGACGAATGGGTGACGCGAACAAGAAACATTGTGTCCTTGCCTGTTTCCATAGCAGCGTCGTGAAATGCGGGGCCGGGATGTTGCTCGAGGATATTATAAATGTGCTGAACGCTAGTGAGATCGCGCTCCCGAATACAATTCACCCCCTCATACAACCAGCCGATCGCCGGTCCTAGCGCAATGCCGTAGTACCGAATTTTTCCTTCGCTTTTTAATTTCTCGAGCACCTTCCAAAGCGCGTCATCATACACCTGCTCCATACGGATGTTGTGCAGTTGAAGCAAATCGATCCGGTCGGTCTTTAGCCGCTGCAGTGCAGCATCGGTCGCGCGTGTGATTGCTTCCGGCGAAAAATCCTGCGGAATTTCGCGCTGCCCGCGTCCACGCGCCTCACCGTGATGGACAAAATCGTAACCAACTTTCGTCGCAATCACGATTTGATCGCGCTGATTCGGGAACGCTTTGGCGATCAACTCTTCGCTCAATCCATTTCCGTAGGTGTCAGCCGCGTCGAACAGCGTTATTCCGAGATCGAACGCCTTATGCATCAGCGCGATCGCTTCGCCTTCGGTGAAATTTCCCCACCAGCCGGTAGAAATAGTCCACAAGCCAAAGCCAACTTCACTGACTGTCAGATCAGTGTTTTTGTAAGTTCGGAAACGCATGAAACTACTTAACCACACAGAAGGCAGAGGTCACGGAGAAGATTGATTCCCTGCGGGTGCTGGACGGTTAGATCAGCATTGTCTGGTCAGATCCAACCCACGGTATCTCAATCCTTGCTCACGAAGTGTAGGAAAGGTCCGCCGCGTCGGGTTCGTCGTGTGGCAAATTGGTTGAGGTCACTCTGCTCATTCACTTTCCTGGTTTTCAACTCATAGTCTTCAATCTGCGCAAGAGCCGTCTCCACTCTTCTGCCCAGCCTGTTGATTGCGGCCTTTTGCTCTCGTATCTGGCGCGCCTGTTCTTCGATTTTCTTGTGCTCCTTTAAAAATTCGTTGAGCAACATCGCGTTCACCGCGTCGTAACGGACGGTGTAAGGCTGACCGCTTGCGTCGCGGAGAACGAGAGCAGGGTTGACCTTTTCGACTTCCTCAGCTACCAACCCAAACTGCAGGCTTCCTTCAGGATCAATCTGCTTGCTGTAGCGGAAATTAACCGGTTTCAGTAAGAAGAGCCTTTCGCTGGTCCGATCCATTGGCTGGATCTCTCTCTTGAAGCGTTTTGAGGAAGTGGTAGTACCGAGTTTGTTGCTTGAATTAACAAGAACAGGGATTCCGTTCACGGACGTTTGCCCAAAAATGCTCGAGATATAGCAGGAGTTATTCTCGCCATTAATGCCTTGTATTCCTGCGCCTATATACACATTTCCGGAGCCCGTGATTTGATTTAGGCCAGCAAGGCTGCCAATAGCAGTATTGTTCTGGCCGATGGTGTTCTCTCCGAGCGCCGATGCACCTGTGGCAGTATTCGAAGCGCCAGTTGTGTTGCTCACGAGTGCGCCGATACCTGTGGCTGTATTCACACGCCCTTCAGTATTAGCAAAGAGCGCAGAGGCACCGACCGCCGTATTGCCGTTGCCGGTTCCATTGCTAAATAACGCCGAATGACCGTTAGCGACGTTGCTACTTCCTTCGGTATTACTCAGAAGAGTAAATGCTCCATTAGCCGTATTGTGATTTCCGGTGACATTGCTTAAAAGCGCTCCAGTGCCGGTCGCGGTGTTTTCGTCTGCGGTGTTGCTAAGCAGCGTGCCCGCGCCAACGGCAGTGTTGAGTCCGCCGGTGTTATTGCTGCTTAGCGACCGAAAACCTACTGC
>DATDFM010000092.1:0-23339 GCA_036522635.1 Candidatus Udaeobacter sp.
CGATTCACGCGCTCCAAGTGCCGCGGCAATCGTGGATCCGCCGACGTATGGGCCAATCTCCAGCACATTACCTGCGCTGAAGCGCGCGAAGTGATAGATCAGGAGCAAAACATCGACGTGCAACATTGACGCTTCCCGTCCGACTTCTTCCAGTCGCTGGCGCACGTCAGCGCTGCGGTATTCCATCAGTGCTCGAAGCAGCTCCAGCACCTGATTCAAATGAGAAGGGTTGCTCATTTGTGAACCTGGCTGGGAAAGCACGGCGGATTTTACCGGCGTCATCTGCTGAGGCAAGACAAGCAAGGAAGCTCTGTTCTTAACGATTATACATCAAAATACGCGAAGCGCGGAGACGGTTCAGGTGCACGGCTTGGAATCTTCAATGGTTCCGACGAGGAAGATGTGTGACGTACTGCCGTTTTTTAGGCTGCGCACGACCACGCGCAAAGCAAAACATCCCGTGGTCTTTCGTAATCATGTCGGGCTGGTGGGATTTGAACCCACGGCCTCCTGGTCCCGAACCAGGCGCTCTACCAAGCTGAGCCACAGCCCGAAAAAATTTGCCGAGTATTAAGTTGGGCGCCCCTACTTCGTGTATTTTGTGGCAGATGGCAAGAAAATCGAAACTAGGGAAAGGGTGTTTATTTAATTTTCGATATTCGGACTTATTTCGAGATTCGAATTGCGGATTTCGAATTTCATTTTCGTGCGAAATACCGACGCTTGTATCAAGCAGCGAAATCACATAGAAAGACGTTCGCCGCAGCGAACGCCTCTACAACATGATGGCCGTCCAAGATCCTTCAATGCATTCCTCTGTCACCATTGTCGGCGTAATCATTGGCGTGGTGATTTTGTTTTTCGGACGAAAGCTGTTTTGGCTCTGCGTTGCGGCGGTCGGATTCGCCGTGGGCGTAGAGATTGCCCCACTACTGGTTAACGAGTCGTCGTCATTGCTGGCGTTACTAATTGCTCTTGTCTCAGGCGTGCTTGGCGCGCTGCTTGCCCTCTTCCTTCAGAAGGTTGCGATTGCAGTGCTCGGTTTCCTGGCAGGCGGAAAACTCGCCACGGCAATCGCCGCTGCGTTCTTTGTGCATTACGCCCAGTACTCCACCTTCATTTTTGTCGGCGGCGGCATCATCGGAGCGATTCTGCTATTGGCCATGTTTGGATGGGCACTGATCGTCGTCTCCTCATTTATCGGCGCTTACTTGATCGAAAGCGCCTTTGTGCTGCCGCCAACCGGTTCGACCCTCGTTTTCATCGGTCTCGCGATCCTGGGCATGTTTGTGCAGGCAGCATCATTCCGCCGAACTGCGATATAGCTTCGCCGCGTTGAATCGGAAATCCGATGTAATGACGTAACGATTAACGAATCAGATCACCGATGCTTCGTCATTTCGCGAGCCAATCTCGCGGAACATCGACGTATGTTCGATCGAGTTCCGCGATTGACGGGGAACCCAACAGTTTGAGAGTCCGCACCAGATCTGCGCGAAAGATATCAATTGCTCGCGAGACGCCGGCGCCACCAGCCGCCCCGAGTCCGTAGGCGTAGGCGCGGCCGGCCATTACTGCACGGGCTCCCAAACAGAGGGCCTTAACAATGTCGCTGCCGCGGCGGATGCCCCCATCGAGCAGGATCTCGATGCGATCGCCGACCGCCGACACAACTTCAGGCAACACGCGCAGAGTCGGCGCAACACCGGCCAGTTGCCGCCCGCCATGATTGGAGACGACTAACGCCTGTGCCCCCACGTCAACCGCGCGACACGCGTCCTCGGCCGTGTGAACGCCTTTGATCACAATTGGCCCGTTCCAGGCTTCTCGAATCCATTTCAGATCGTTCCAAGTCACAACGGATTCCTCAAGCGCCGCAGTAACATCGGCATAGGGCATTGGTCCTTTTCCGGGGATGACAACATTCTCAAATTTCATCAAGCCACCGTCTGCTAGAAAAGCCGCCAGCCAGTTTGGCCTAACGACGAGCTGATTCACAAACGGCAGCATTGGTCCGAGTTTTCCAGCAAGGAGTTCTTTGGCGCCATTGCGAAGATCGCGCTCTCTGAAACCTGCGACTGGTGTATCGATGGTGACCACCAAAGCGGAAAACCCGGCTTTGCGGGCGCGTTCGATACCGCCCAATGCACAGTCGCGACCGCCGACAAGATAAAGTTGATACCAAACCGGTCCTCCCGATGCAGTCGCGACGTCTTCGAGTCGACATCCCGAGAGTGTCGAAAGCGTACAAATGATGCCTGCGTCGCCAGCAGCGCGCGCAACTGCTTCTTCTCCACGTGGAAACATCAACCGGCAACTCCCGACGGGTGCAAGGATAAGCGGCATGCTGACTGAAGTGCCGAGCACGGTTCTGCGCAGATCGCAGACCGGCGTCGCGACGGCACAACGTGGGCGGAATGTCACCGCATCAAACGCGCGACAGTTTGCGCGCAGTGTCGATTCGTCCTCCGCGCCGCCATCGATATAATCGAACACCACACGAGGAAGACGCCGCTTCGCTCTGCGCCGGAGGTCTTCAATGTTCAAAACCCGCGGCGGCTCAACCGATCGACGATTTCTGTCATGTTGAGCGGAGCGAAACATCTCAGATTTGGTTTGTGAACGCGTCTAAAGACGGATCTCAGATTCTTCGCTCCGCTGGGAATGACAAGCACATCGTGATTGAAAAGATCGAGACATCGATCTCATCAGAAATGCGCGCTTCAATGCCGAAAGTGCCGAATGCCGGTGAACATCATCGCCATTTTGCGCTCGTTAGCGGCGGCAATCACCTCTTCGTCGCGAACGGAGCCGCCCGGCTGAATAGCGCAGGTCGCGCCAGCTTCGGCGGCCGCCATCAAACCGTCGGGGAAAGGAAAAAAAGCGTCGCTCGCGACCGCGCTGCCTTTTAGCGAGAGCCCGGCTTCGTTCGCTTTCCAAACCGCGATTCGCGAAGAGTCGACCCGGGACATCTGACCGGCGCCGATTCCAAGTGTCCGGTCGGCCTTGGCGTACACTATCGCGTTGGATTTCACGTGTTTGACGACGCGCCAGCCGAACATCATCGCGTTCAGTTCCGGCTTTGTCGGCTTCCGTTTGGTAACGACGTTCGGCGTCAAGTCAGCATCGACGTCTGCATCTTGAACCAGCACCCCGCCGCAGACCGAGCGCAGATCGACCGTTGGCCTTGCTTCTTTTGGGAGCATTAACAACCGAATCAGTCGCAGATTTTTTTTCTTCTGCAGGACAGCGCGTGCGTCGATCTCAAAATCAGGCGCGATGATCACTTCGCTGAAAATTTCACTGATGACTTTTGCCAGCGATTCGGTTAACGGCCGATTACACACGATGATCCCGCCGAACGGCGCCTGTTTATCCGTGGCAAATGCTTTCTCCCATGCTTTGCGCAGATCCACATCGGAGCCGACGCCACAAGGATTCGTATGTTTGAGGATAGCGACGGTCGGTTCTTCAAATTCGCCAATCAAATTGGTCGCGGCGCTAATATCCAGAATGTTGTTAAACGAAAGCTCCTTGCCCTGAAGCTTCTCGAAGCACTTGTCGAAATCGCCGTAAAGCGCAGCATTCTGGTGGGGATTTTCCCCGTAACGCAAACGCATCGCCAATGGCAGCGAAAGTGAAAAGGATGCATCAGTCTTCTGCTCCTTATTCAGGAAACTGGCAATCACTCGATCGTATTCGGCCGTTCTGTTGAAGGCTTTAATCGCCAGCCGTTCTCGAAGTTTCAGCGTCGTTTGACCGTCATGCTTGGTCATGTTCTCAAGGACGGTTTGATAGTCTGCGGGATCAACGATCACCGTAACTGATTCATAATTTTTGGCGGCGCTCCGAATCATCGACGGTCCGCCGATGTCGATATTTTCAATTGCTTCCGCCAGAGTGACGCCGCGCTTGGCGACCGTGGCCTCGAATGGATAAAGATTTACTGCCACCAGATCGATCGGATCAAACCCGCATTCACGCGCCTCTTCTTCGTGTTTAGCATTCCCGCGTTTGTAAAGAAGGCCGCCATGCACACGCGGATGCAAAGTTTTTACACGGCCGTCGAGTACTTCAGGAAACGCGGTGAAACTGGAAATCTCGCGAACGGGAATTTTTTCTTTTTTCATCAGCACGGCTGTTCCCCCTGTGGAAATGATGTCTACGCCCTGCCCTTCAAGCGCACGGGCAAACTCAGCGACGCCGGTTTTGTCGGAGACAGAAATGAGAGCGCGACGGATTTTCATGAGAAACTTAAGCCGATGAAGGGTTGAATCGTTAAAGCGGCCAATATCGAATAAGCGAACGTCCGCTTCAACGCTTCAACGCTGTAACTCTTCAACGATCCAGCAGCACATTCTTGGCCACAGGATACAGCACCGGGCAGCAGCCGATCGTTTCGCAAAAAGCTTTGCTGAAATGGCTCAGGCTCGAATAGCCCACTTCTGTTGCAGCTTCGGTGACATTGTAGCGGCCGGTGCGCAACAACTCGGCCGCCCGTTCCATCCGAACATTTCGCAAATATTGCGGGATTGTGTGACCAACTTCGCGCGAAAAGATTCTGCTCAAATAAAAGGGGCTGCAGCCGACCTCCTGTCCCAACATTTCCAATGTGGGCGGATTCGCCAGATCGCGCCTGAGAATTTCTTTCACTCGATCGACTCGCTCCCGCGCCATGCGCTTCTGGCGCATACAGAAAAATTCGGGATCCTTCGGAGCAAAGAAAAACTGCGCCATAAGTTCCAAGGCTTTGCCTTGGTACCAGAGAACCTGCGCTGCCTTGGTGACCGGCGGCTCCGTCAGGCTGGCGACAACGCTTCGTTGCTGCATCGTCATTGGACGCGCCGGCACCACCACGTTCTCCTCCTTGTTTCCGAAAAGGATGCGCCGAATCTCCGGTTCGAGATCAGCTTCGTTCTCCGCCAGCTGGTTGCGCAAATGCTTGCGCGAGAATTCGAGCGTCACGAATTGGTGGTGATCGCGTGCACGCCGCGACGCAGGCAGGGGCCTTTCGGCAACCGCGTAATAGCCGCAATTGCCCGGCAAGTAATCGCTGCGCGCGCCACCGGCTCCACCGACGGCTCCACGGCCGTTGAGGTTCAAACAAAACTCCAGGCTATTTGGATGAAAGGTGCGTCCCCAGTTAAACGACTGCTCAACGCGAAAATCGTGCCACTCGATCGCGACACCGATCTTGTCGACGTCTCCGTACAATGGACGCCATCCGTCTTTCAGTTCGCGCCATGCGGCTTGTTCCGCCGCGCATCCAGCATTCATCTTCCGTAAACTACGAGTGCGGGCGGGTGGAATGCAAGGAAGGTTTGAGTTCGCTTAGGGCGTCACGATCCCACTTTCCAAGCGTGGATGCTGCGTCATATGTGCTCTGGGCGAACTGCAGCAGGACTTCATCCGGTTTTTCGGCCGTGCGCACGTTGTCGTATGGTAACATGAACTCCCGGAGTTTTGGTTCATAGAAGGCTGCCATTGGCTGGACCTTCGCTTCCCCAAATCCCGGTGGTTCGGGATAGGCGTACGAATAAAAAATCGGCGTCGGCGCGACCTCATTGCCAGGCCAGAAACCGAGACTACTCACCTCCTGTGAGTACGCCTCTCGCGTGATTGCATCGGGCAGATGCGGGATCCCACCGGGGTGCGGTGGGGCCGGGCGCCCGGAAAACCGCGTCACCGCGAGGTCGAAGCTGCCCCAAAAGAAATGCACCGGACTACATTTGCCGCAAAAACGCGATCGAAACTCCTTAAACACCCGATCGCTTTGAACGAGAACCTGCCAGAACCGGTTGGCATATTCGGGATCGTAGGTGTGGTGCTCCTTGTCACGATCAAACGGAATGGGATTTGGAATCTCGTTAGGTAACACGTTGATTTCGACCGGCAGTTCCAAATCATTCAGCGCCTTCATGACCGCCTCATAGAATTTTGCGACTGATTGCGATTGCAGCTTGAATGTTCGCGTTGCCCCGTCGCTCTTCAGAATGCGCAATTCATGATCGATAAAATCAAAACGAATCTCGAACGTGTGGAATTCATACGGAATCGGCGAGGTCGTTAGGCCGCGAGAAGTGACGTAAAGGGTGACGTGCCAGGAATGGTTTATCCAGGGACTCAACGTCAGTCGAATTTTGCCGATAACCTGCGTCCACATGTGCAACGTCATCGCGGTATCCTGCCATTCTGCAAAGGGCAAATCCGGCCACGCGTTAGACACATTCTCCACTTGTTTCTCTCTACTCCCGGTTGATGAAATCCGAAAATGACCGTTTCACTTTGTCGAACATTCCGCGAGCTTCTTCCTGTGCCCGGTTAAAACCGTGCTTGATCGATCGTTTTGCGCTCCGGAACGGACCGGTCCCCTCTCCCTCATCGTAGTCGCCTTCCACGTCTTCCATGGTGGCCCCGGCAAACATGCCTTCCGTTCGTAGCACCGTGCCTCGCGTTGCACCGATATAGATCGTGCCGACGGGACGCGACGAATTATTTCGGAGAGTCACAATCCACATCGGTTCGCCGCGATCGTCTGTGCGCAATATGTAGTCAGCCGTTGCAAAACTCGTGTGCGACGCCTCAGCCGTATGACTCGCGACGGCGTATGCGCCACTTGAATCCAGATTTAACTGCGAGACATCCACCGTCGCCCCTTCAGTCGAACCAGCTACGCCGCGGTCTGCCTCGTGCTCAGAATCAATCTTTCCATCAGCAATCTCCAATTCGCGCACGCCGCCCTGCGGATCTTCCAGAACAATGTTCCACTTCTCCGGCTGCGGATCGCCCTCGGTAGCACGAATCGACACAATATGATGTACCGCTTCGCGACCGAATTCACTGCCCACTACACGCAATGCTTCGTACGCGGTGGCGTTCTCCTGCGCCCGTACGGGGGTTGCCAGGAGCAAAGCCGCAACCCACACTCGCCACATGCAGCAAAATTGAACAGTGCTTTGACTGACTGTCCATCGGCTTTTTACCTTACCCGCGAGATCTCGGCGGATTTCGAAACACGCTCACCCTTGAATCAGCGGCTGAAATCTGCTCACGTTTTCACGAGCTGCGATGAAAAGAAGCAAAGTCGAATTTAGCAGTCACACTGCGAACCTCGCGTTGCTAAGGAAATGCGTGCGCGATTTCCTCAAGGGCTATCCGTTTTCAGAAAAAGAGCGAATGTTGATGGTGCTCGGCGTGGATGAAGCGTGCACCAATGTCATCCGGTACGCCTATCGCTTGCGCGATGATCAACTCATCTCGTTGCGAATGGAAGGATTGCGCAAATGCGTGCGCATGCGTTTGCGTGATTATGGTGACAAGGTTTTTCCGCATGAAATGAAAGGTCGCGCGCATGATATGATCAAACCGGGCGGGCTTGGTTTACACTTGATTCGCTACGCCTTTGATCAAGTGGATTACGTTCACAAGCGCCGTGGCACCGAGTTAGTGCTCACAAAAAATCTTGAATCGTGAATCGAAATTCGATTTGCCGATGTAACGATTCTCGATGTAACGATTCACGTTTGTCACCACCATGAAACCGCCTGAGCCAGATACGGCTTTCGAAATTTCGCTGCGACCACCCGCGTTCACCGAGTTTACCGGCCAGGTGAAGGTGCGCGAACGGCTGGAGCTAATGGTGGAAGCGGCTAAAAAGCGAGGGGACGTCCTCGAGCACATTCTCCTGAGCGGTCCATCCGGGCTCGGCAAAACAACGCTTGCGTACATCATCGCCAACGCGATGGGCGTGAATATCAAAAACACCAGCGGCCCGGTGATTGAAAAGGCGGGCGAACTCGCAGGGCTGCTCACGAGTTTGGAAAAAGGCGATGTGCTCTTCATTGACGAAATTCATCGGCTGCAACCCGCCATCGAGGAATACCTCTACCCGGCGATGGAAGATTACCGGCTCGACATCATCATTGACCAGGGACCGCAGGCCCGCAGTCTGCGTCTCAATTTGCCAAAGTTCACATTAGTCGGCGCGACAACCAGGGCCGGAATGGTCAGCGCGCCACTGCGTTCGCGTTTCGGAATGACGGCGCGACTCGACTATTACAACGCCGATGAAATGCAGAAGATTATCGTACGTAGTGCCCAGTTGTTAGGCGTACAGATCGACCGAGCAGGCGCGGCGGAAATCGCGGCGCGCTCACGCGGAACTCCGCGCACGGCGAACAATTTGTTGCGCTGGGTGCGCGATTACGTGCAGGTGAAAGCAGAAGGAAAAATCACCGCGGAACTCGCAGATCGGGCGCTTGCCATGCTTGAGATCGATCGCGACGGATTCGATCAATGGGACAAACGCATCATTGAAGCTCTGATACATAAGTTTAATGGTGGTCCTGTCGGCCTGAATTCTCTTGCCGTCGCGGTGGGGGAAGAAGCCGGAACCATCGAGGAAGTAAACGAACCGTATTTGATCATGGAAGGCTACATCAAACGCACGGCGCAAGGTCGCGTGGCCACCGCAAACGCATATCGCAAACTCGGGCTTAAGATGCCCGGAGGCACGCAATCGGAGCTGTTCGGCCAGTGAGCTTCCGGGGAGCGCACGCGCCCTCGCGTGCTGGCGATCGCGCCTCGCGATCGCGAACTTCTCACCGGCGTGTTCGTTCGCGTCGCTCATAAGCGGACATTTCGGCGAGGACGCCGAAACGTGCACGCGAGATGCAGCCGCTACCCCGATCAGAAAACTCTAAGAGTGCCGTTGCTGTAAGCCGCGACTCGCACCCACGTGTAGCTACCGTTGCGCAGTCGCACCGCCCAAAAATCGAAATCGCCCGCGAGCCGGTCGCCGGCGGCGTCAAGCGCTGTCGACCCGGTTATGCCGTGATAATGATCTGCTTCCTCGATGACCTCCGCCTTGAATCTGTTGAAATTTTTGAGCGGCTTCGGATTTTGTAATGCCAAATTCACCACGAACAGCGCATCATAAGCAGACAATGCGAACGCATCCGGTGCGATGCCCGTGCGCGCTTCGATTTCATTCGCAATCGGCTGCCACCGATTGCGCAGCCCATCGGGCAATCCAAAAATGGGATTTGGATAATCGACGCTTGCCGCAAAAGCCGCTGCGCTCTGATCCGCGGTCAATGCCGCGGAAAGAGCGACGCCATCACTGCCGTACCACGTCGTGTTGGCGAGCGTGGGATTGTCTTTTGCTGAATGGAATACGTCGACGGCTTCATCGAACGCCGCCAGATATACCGCCACTGCAGACGGGTTAATGCCGCTACCAATCAAACTCCCAACCTGGGACGCAACAGAATCAGTTGCGGCGGAAAAGTCCGTGGTAGTCGGCTCGTAGCGAAACCCTGAAGTTACTCTGCCCCCAAGCGCCTGAAACCTTATCTTCACCGAGTCGTGCAGACCGTTGTTGCCGGCGTCGTTGCGCCAAAGCGGAACAATGGCCCGAATGCGATCGTGCTGAAGCAAGGCCACAAGCGCTTCAGCCTCGCGTCTGTCGTTAGGGCAAAACCGAAGTATGTTATCGCCGGGAATGGCGAGCGAGGATGCTGTGCTACCCTGGCTGATAACCAGAATATCATGCGCGTCCGCGAAAGGTTTGATCATAGCTACTTCGGAGCTGGTTTGCGGCCCGATGACGATCTTCACGCCACGTGCATAAAGGTCCTGAATAGCACTGAGCGCACGCGTTGGATCATGCTGCGTATTCCGAACAAGGAACCGGAATCGGACCGGGTTATACTGAGGATGGATGTTTTGAAGATCTGCTGCTGCAATCCGCAATGCGGCGACTGTGTTCCTGCCAAGCGAGAACCCCGATCCCGTTAACGTCGCGAGCACGCCAATCTTTACCGTTTGCTGTGAATCTGCCGCTCGGACTTCAGCGTCGGGAATGATTGCCACCAGAAGCAGTCCACAAACAATGACACGAAGGGAGACCAGGATTTTCATAGAGGCGCAATCATCTCCGAACCGGTGTCACCCAGTCAAGAACGATGATTTTGTGTAGCAACGATCTTCGATTCAACTGTTTGCGCGACCCAATATTGACCGCTGGCATCGGACATAACTGCCCTAACAACAGTTCACACAAATAAACTCTGCACTCTGAACGATGTCTGTGGTTAAATTCATATCTCGAATGCAACTGACCGCGGATTTTTTCCAACAGACGGCCAAGGTTCTTACTGTCTCTGAGCTGACGCGAAGCATTCGCGGCACGCTTGAGACCAAATTCGCGGCCGTCTGGGTCCAGGGAGAAATCTCGAACTACAAGTTGCATCCGAGCGGTCATCAGTACTTCACGCTCAAAGATCAACGGGCACAGATCTCATGCGTGATCTGGCGAGACACGATGCTCCGGCCGCGAGAACCGCTGGCCGACGGCGTCCAGGTACAAGTCTTTGGCACCGTCACAGTCTTCGAAGCGCGCGGACAATATCAGCTTAATGTTCAGGTTCTTCAGCCTCGCGGCGTCGGCGTGCTCCAGGCAAAGTTTGAAGCACTAAAGCGCAAACTCGAGGCCGAAGGTTTGTTTGCTGCGGAGCGGAAACGGCCGTTGCCGAAATTTCCGCGACGGATCGGCATTGTGACATCACCGAGCGGCGCAGCTATCCGCGACATGTTGAACGTGCTTCGTCGTCGCGCACCGTGGTTGCAGATCCTGATCAACCCGGTGCGGGTGCAAGGAACCGGTGCCGCTCAGGAAATTGCAGTGGCGATTCGTGAGTTCGCCACGCCTAACGATACATTCCAGTCTGTTGATCTCATCGTTGTCGCACGCGGTGGTGGCAGTATCGAAGATCTGTGGGAGTTCAACGAAGAAATCGTGGCGCGCGTGATATTTCATTCCGCCGTACCAATCGTTTCCGCGGTTGGTCACGAAATCGATTTCACCATATGTGATTTTGTCGCGGACCTTCGCGCACCGACCCCCAGCGCTGCGGCGGAATTGATTGTCCCGGACGTGATCGACTTACAACGGCAAATCGATCGTTGCGGGCGCTCGCTGGGGCGACAGTTGCTTAATCGCGTCCGCGACACCCAACAACGCCTTGATCACGCGCGCGAAAACCTGCGGCGCTGCCTTTCGCACAAAATCGAGGATTACAAACGGGTACTGGACCATGCTATTCGTGTCATGCAGGCACGCAGTCCTCTCCGGGAGCTTATGATGCGTCGGAACCGTTTTGCCGATTTACATCGGCGACTGGTTGCCTGCCCTGGGCGCCTGATTGAAAACGCACGGCACCGCTTCAGTCGCATCGAAGGGATTCTGCGCGTGCTTGGACCCGACGCGACGCTGCGCCGCGGCTATAGCATCACAATGAACGATCGCGGCCAAATCATCCGAACAGCTTCAGTAGTTAGGTCGAAGATGAATATTCGCACCCGCCTGAGTGACGGTGAATTCAATTCAGAGGTGCTGTAGTGCAACCTCGCGGGACGCACGTAGTCGCGCACTTACGTTCGTTAGGTAGAGTACACCGCTGTCAGAAAAATGTCATCTTTTAAGCTTATCCGATGCAACGAAGGGGCATTGTGGGCGGCCCTCGTGCGGTCACAAGTTGCGTATAGCAAGGATGCGCCCGGCGGCACACGCGAGGCCATAATCGTATGCCACAACGTGACGCGGTGGTTGGCTAGGGTTTTATGACCACCAACGTACCGACGTGGACCGCATTATAAAATTGGCGTGCTTTCCAATAAGGCATCCTGATGCACCCATGTGAGGCTGGCACTCCTGGCAAATAACCCTGGTGTAAGCCATACCCCGGCGAGAATTCCACAAAGTAGGGCATCGGCGAGCCAACAAAGTGTGAGTGCGCCGGTTTGGAGGCGCGCCTGATATCGACGTTGGCTTTCACAACGCGACCCGCGTTATCAACGTAGTCGCCGTAAAGACTTGAGCGATGATCTTCATCCTTACGGATGACCTGAAATCGTCCAACCGGAGTGCGATAGCCTTCGCGCCCGCTGGAGATCCGCGAGGATGCCGTTCTGTTCCCGGCGCGGTAGAGATAGGCTTCCTGTGCCCGCAAGTTAACGACGATTGAAGGCCGTCCGGAATGAGACTCCGGCAGGTTCGACGTGACCATATCGGTCATAGTACTACAGCCACTTAAAATAATGAGTGTCACGCACAAGGCAGACAATTGTGAAACTCGGTTCATCTACTCTGCGTCCGACGTTTATCGAGCAATCACGCCGGCTTGATTCCGCTTTGGGCGCTCAGTGATCTCCACATCGTTCTTGCTAGCGTTGATAACAAACGTGTTGTTCTCGCCCAAAGTCGACCACGGTCCACGCGGCACTTCGGTGAAATCCACGAACCGCCAGTCGGTCACGTCGGTTTGCTTCAGCCCGAGATAGTCCCTCACAGCAGGGGAAACATCGAGGCCAGCGCCCTTATTCAGGTTGGGTTTAGGTCGTTCCTTGCCAAACACGTATTGCCAGTGGTCCGTTCGGAATGGTCCCGCGTCTTCCCATTGCGCATAAGCGATTCGATTACCTTTGCGGATGGCGACCCATCGATCTTTGCAAGTTGAAATAGCCGGCCCTTGGTACGCAGCTTGAAACCATGGAACAACGCGAGGCGCTTCCGGCCGATGGCCGGTATGTGCTTTGTCGTTGTATGGGAGAGCGCAGTAAAACGGATTCTGTCGTGGCGTGAATCTTACCGGGATATAGTTACGTCGATTGGCGGGATTTGGATCATCAAAACCACCGTAGTTTTTAGTCCATTGTTTGTCCCACGCACTTGTGTGATTCGGGACGAGATTATTTCCACCGGGCCTCTCGCCAATCCAAAAGACCGTCGTTACAATGTTTGCTTTCCATCGAAACGGCCGGGAGGGCGCCTGCCTTCTAATCCCTGACTTGCCTTTTTCACGTCCTGCTTCGCCCTGAGCGGATACTGGATTGAACGCGACAAAGAGAGCAATACAGAATAGACCAAGTGAGCAGCGTTTCCCCATCACTTCCTTTCAGTTCCCATTCTACGCTGCGTAAACCCTAAGGCTCACTTCGCGCGTCGCCGTCTAGACTAGCACTTCAGCCAAGATTACAAATCGATATTTCAGCGCTCCACAACAGCCGATGTACTCCGGCGAGGAAAGCCGTTTCACGTGCGCCCTAGATTGTACCGTCCGAGGGTGGAAACATCTAAACGCAGCCACTCAAACGACGACTCAGGTTTTAAGCCTGTTGAATTTTCAGATCGGACGCGGAGTTTCGCTCTATCTCAGTTTTCGTGCTCCTGCTGGTGACCGTGCGCGTCAGATATCTCCTGACTGACGGACGAGTGCACGCCAAGGTTGGCTATGTCGCTCGACTGGTTAGGCCCAGCAACTTGACCCGCACCGCTTCCTTGCGCCACCACACTCCCGACCGTAACGGCAACGAAAGCAGCGGCGACGGCAGCAGCGATCTTCGCTTCAACTGATAACTTCATGTCCCCTCCTCGATGAGACATTCGAATCCGAGCGAGATACCGGATGCCTGACTCGACGCGGCGCCTCCACCGGATTACGGCGTAGTGCAGGATTCCACTTCGATCCATTGGGACCCTCGCTCCTTGCTCGGAGCCGTTGTCACTGCACCCTGTCCCTGTTGTTCAGTCGTAAACCGCTTTCCAGTTCATTTGGAAACCAAGTTTGCGCTGACCTCAATTTTCGAGCGGATTCTCCGAATCTCAACGGCCTGCTGTCCAGGCGAGCGACCAGGCGTTCGATCAGTTTCTGCTGAGGAGCAATAAGGAACTGCTGTTTCTCCATTTTTGTATGTGCTTTAAGGAACTCGTTAAGTAGCATCGCGTTCACCTGGTCATAACGTACCGTGTTGAGGCTGCCATTTTCTTCCCGGACCACGAGGAACGGATTTATTTTCTCCACATCTTCGGCAATCAGTCCGAATTGCTGTGTACCTGGGGGGTCAATTTTCTTTCGTTGTGCGCATGGGCTTCTGACGCAGCTTGCGCGCGATGGAGGATCCAAAGCGGGCCTATGAAAGTCTTTAGGGAAAAGCTGAATTTTTCTGAAACGGCGATGCAGACTTCCCCAGCCAACCTCTACGAATTTGGCGCTTTCCGCCTTGATCGCGCAAAACCGTCGCGACTCCGTGTCGGCGGCCAGCGCTTTAGCAGAGTCGAGTGAAAACGCTCTTGGCGACGGGCCGATTCAGTTCAGTCGACCTTTCCTGGAGGGAGTTATCGCTCGCATGAGCAAAGATGAACGAAAGGCGCAGTCGGCTTTCGGTGTTGCACGCGCAGAGCAGGAGAAAATCGTCCAGTCGGAACCAAACTATGGTCCGACGCTAATTGTGCTCGGTTTGATCGACGCCGCTCTGGGGCGTAGAGAAGAAGCACTACGGGAGGGCCGGCGTGCCGTCGAGCTTCTTCCAATAGAAAAAGATGCGGTCAACGGGCGCATCATGACCGTCTATTTTGCGATGATCGCTGCCTGGGTCGGCGACAAAGGTTTGGCCTGCGAACAGTTATCGGCAGCCATTCATTACACCAGTTCCCTCACCTACGGTCAGCTCAAACTGTTACCTTGATGGGATGCATTGCGTGGTGATGCGTGTTTCGAACGAATCGTCGCGTCGGTCGCTCCGAAAGAAAATTAAGGGCTCACAAAGTTTTGGCTAGTTGATGCGTGTCGTACCGTTAGGCTGGACGCCATGGTTCCTCGAACATCCGGTCAACTTCAACGCGTTTTAGGCGTCGGCTTTGGTCTAGCGGTCAGTGTCGGCGGTACGATCGGTGTGGGCATTCTCCGGACGCCCGGCCTCGTCGCGGGACAAATGCATCTGCCTTCGGTAATTCTTTTGTTGTGGGTGGCTGGAGGCATATACACGTTGCTGGCTGCAAGTTGCTTTACGGAATTGGGCTTGATGCTCCCACGAGCCGGCGGATTTTATGTTTATGTGCGCCGCACTTTCGGCAAGACAGCAGGCTTTGCCGTCGGCTGGACTGACTGGCTCATGTACTGTTCGGTCCTCGGATATCTGTCGATTGCAACGGCCGAGTTCATTGTGATGTTAGGGCTACTACCCCGGCAAGCCACTCGATTCCTCTCGATCCTAATCCTCGTTAGTGTCGTCGCGTTGCAGTGGTTGGGTATCCGCATCAGCAGTCTTTTTCAACAATCGACCACGTCACTGAAATGCCTCGCATTTTTGCTTCTTGTTGCGGCCTGCCTGTTCGTGCCAGCTCATGGACACCCATCGGAATCCGTGTCATCATCGACATCATTCAGCGGATTAGTTATTGCGCTGCAGGCGATTGTCATCACGTATGCCGGCTGGCAAAGCCCCTTATACTTTATCGAGGAAGATCGAGACCCCGCACGTGACCTTCCACGAACCATGATTGGCGGCGTGCTGTTGGTGATCGGGATTTATCTGCTAGTCAATATCGCGCTTCTGAAGGCACTGCCGATGTCGGAACTCTCTGGATCAATGCTTCCCGCGGCAGATGCTGCTCGGGCTATGGTAGGTCCGCATGGCCGAAATCTTATCACCGTGTTATCAATACTCTCTCTTGTGCCCCTGTTAAACGCGATAGTGATGATGGGCACACGCGTTATTTTTGCTATGGGGCGTGACCAGTTGTTCTGGTCTCGCGTCTCGACCGTGAACGTCGGAGGGACACCGGATACAGCAACCTTATTAACGGCTGGGGTCGCCGTTGTTCTCATTGCAACTGGCACATTTCAGCGCCTGATAGCTATGACATCTTTCTTTTTGGCGGCTAATTATAGCCTCTGCTGCATTGCATTAATCGCATTGAGACACCGAGAGCCCGACCTGCTGCGGCCATATAAGGCTTGGGGATACCCTTGGTCGGTTTGGCTGATCGCGGCGGGCGGCGTGATCTTCCTCGTTGGAATGCTTTTCGGAGACACATTGAATGGACTAGGCGCACTCGGGCTCCTCGCAATCGGGCTTCTCGGGCGCGCAGTAGTCGGACAAAAAGCCGCTTCAATCAATCACATCAAAAAATAGGTAGCGAACTCGACTATTTTGCGGCGATACCTTGCGCGCCGAATGGTAATCCCCCGGCGGTGTCAACCAGCGTTAGCGCGCCATTATTGTCTATGTGAAAAACGTTCATTGTTAGGGATAACCACCCAGCAAGAAGCGGTTTGTGAATTCGGAACTGAACCGCTGACCACACTTAGACTGCCCATCCCATCAATGCTATAGGACGATGCCGCCGACTGGTTTGGCGCGCCGCCAAAAGCTTCTGACACGAGGTGACTGTCAGCTGCTTGACTGTCCATCACATAAGCAAAAATCCGACCCGGAATCAGCCTTATTTTGTTAGTCGCCTTTGCGCAATTTTTCGCCTTCGCCTTTCTTCGGATGCTTGGTCACATCCCGATTCAACCTGAGCTTTTGCTGTTTGGCAGGGGACGAATCAAAACGCGGACTTCCAAATCGCATTCGGATGTCACGCCAAGCGAGCCGGACGTCGGCAAAAAAATGTCCAGGCGGTTCGTAACCAAACGCACGATACTTGCCCGGTGTTACTTTTCCTTTCGCCGCGACAAAGCGGGCAAACCGATCGCTCCACGCATCAAGTTGAGTGAACGCATTTTGGTGACGCGACAAATCTTCGGCCTGATTGTCGCTGTATGGCTCGTTTTTTCCAAATTGGACGTATTGCCACAGCGCGTCAGGAACTTCGACGCCACCATATCGGCATTGCCACACTAGCGGCGCATAACTGTCGCGTTCGTTTTCGAATGGTTCCTGCTCGGGATCGAAATAATGTTTGTGAGTGTCGCCGATGATTTTCGGACGGCCTGTGGAATCGAGTTCGTTTCCTCCTCCATCACCATAACAGAAGAACGCCGCCGTCCGCCCTTCCAGGTGATTCAAACTCATAGTTTCCCATTGCCGCGAGTGCTCGAGCTTCATCGCGAGCTCCGGATCCTTGTGCTTGATCGTTTTCTCCGACGGATTACCGCCGTTCATGCACACAAGCCGGTCGAACATTAGCTTCAGGTTACTAGTCGGGGCATACCAATTTATCGGACCGATGATCGCCCATGCATCCGCGAGATCGAGTCGTGCATACATGTCCAGATCCCACATAAGATCTGGCTCTTTTTTGTTATTTTTTTCGTAGCAGTTACACGGCCATACGCACAATGCCATTGAGGTGGACACACATGCATTGCAGCTCTGGACGCGAGCGCGGCCGTACACATTTCCCAGATCCTCATAATCGATCTCCCATTGTTGCGGAAGCCGGTCCGCCATTCGGAGCATTAGCGTCCGCGCTTTGGAATCTACCCCGGGACAATTATATTGCCGGCGATCTGAACCGGCGATGATGAACACACGGAACGGCCTTTCCGCCGTAGACAGATTTCCGTTCTCGTCATTTGGTCGCACTACGAAGAACTTCGCACCAGCACTGCCAATGGATTTATGGAAATGCTGTTTTGCCACGTCGCTTAACGGCGCTCAGTTCTCTCCATGCCGAAGAGAGACGAATTGGGTCAGCGTCTATTTCTTTTCAGACGTGGCAATCTTTGCTACTTCGGCAACTGGGCGACGCTTTATCTGTTCCATCACATCGCCAGCGATCATCTTAAGCAGTTCCTGCTCCTGCCATGTCATGTCGCGTGGTTTCGTGTCCAGAATACATAACGATCCAATCGGTAAACCATTGGGTCCGCGTAAAGGAACGCCAGCGTAGAATCGCAGGCCACGTTCTTTAACAAAAGGGTTATTTGCGAAGCGGGGATCCCGGGCCAGGTCTCGCACCATTAATATTTCATCCTTCGCCACAACATGACCGCAAAGAGAAACGTCGCGCGAAGTGGATCGAGCCTCGGCAAGGTCAGCCGGCAATCCTGTCTGAGATTTGAACCACTGCCGATCCTTATCGACCAGGGTTAGAAGTGCGATCGGCACCTTGAAAAGTCTCGTTAGGCGTTCGGTAACGCGATCGAAATCTGCCTCCCCTGGCGTGTCCAAAAGATTTAACCCGTGCAGTTCTGCCAGACGCGCTTCCTCGTTAGACGGGATAGGCGCAGGCAGCATTACGTCCGGAATCTCCGCAGTCATTTTGTAAACCCGCTCCGCTGCGTCAGCCAGAGAAACGGCTACTTCATCCGCGTGCGCTGCACGCGAGCGTTCTTTGAGCTTCTCTGCATCAAATCTGGCATTCCATACGCCGACCAGAATTGTTACGCTTCCAAGTCGCTCGTGGATGTCCAAAGCGATGTGACGAGCCTGAGCTATACTTGTCGGCGGCAATACGGACAGGCAGATGCATTCGGGTTCGAGCTTAGCCGTGCGATCAATCAACTCCTCGTGTTTGAGTCGGGCAGGCAGGTTTTCAGCTTCGAATCCCTGCTTCCGAAGCAGTTGCACAAGCATTTCACCGGCAAGTTCGTCGCGATAAGCGCTCGCAGGAACACACACAACACGCCTGCCGATTGCAGGAGCGACTCGAGCGACATCGTCCCTCTTTTCGTCAAGTAGGTCCTCCCGGCTGCTGCAATCATCTATGATCTCGTGAACTCGCTGCAACGCTGAGGTCCTTTGTTCCGGAGTGAGTGAACCTCTGTGAGCATCGATTTCGACTGCCGCGATGGCCGGAATTAGAACATTGTCGTACAGTGCGGGAAGTGATTCCGTATCCGCATATTTGTTGGCAAACTCTTCTGCGGCGTCCAACGAGAACGACAATAGCCGATGGTAAAACTCCTCATGCGGCGCCAGTGGTTGATCCTCGCTTAGCACGATCCCGAGAAACTCGAGCCGCGGAACATGTCGTCCTATCACTGCCAGACACACCGTCATAGGAGTAGAAAGCACCAGACCAACCGGGCCCCACAGCCAGGTCCAGAATACGGCCGAAATGATTAATGCAAGCGGCGAAACGCCAGTATTCGCGCCGTAAACCCACGGTTCGATAAAGTTGGATACAATCACCTCTAATACGATGAACAAAGCGATTGTCATCAGAGGTATGAACCAACTTGTCGATATGGCGAACGATAACAATACCGGCAAGAGAGCGCCCACCCATGGGCCGATATAAGGGATAAATCTCAGCACACCGGCTAATAATCCCCACAATGCGGCATTGGGAACTCCGATTAACTGCAGTCCAAGAGCAACACAGATGCCGTAACACGTGTTAACCAGAAATTGGGTAGATAGGTAACGCGACACACGACGTCCAGCATCTTCCATCGCACGTGTAGTTGTGCTGATTCGCCCCTGCCCTACGAGGCGAATCAATCTGCCGCGGATATCCTCCCTTTTCAGCAGCATAAAAATGACCAGCAGCAGCACCAACGCAGCCGTACCGAGCGGACTTAGAATCGCGCTGAGAGTCTCCTGCATCAGTTGCGGAATCGCGTTTCGTCCTTCGATCACCTTTACCGGGATGGGAGTTGCTACAGGCGATGCCGTTCTTGTTGGAACATTGCCGCGGGCTCGGCCTGTTTCTGGAGCGGTGCTCGGCGCCGCCAGTTCCTTTTGCAGCTCGTCAACGCTGGATGAAAATCGCGCCAGCGGGCCGCCAGCAGGTAGTCTGAGTGATCGGATTTTGGTAGCGATGTTGGCCTGGTAATCAGGGAGTTTGTCAGCCAAATCGATAACTTGACGTCCAATGACCCAACTCACCGACCCGAAAATGGTAAACATCGCTATCACCGTCACTAACACAGCCGCAATACGCCCGATCCAGCGCTCCAGGCGCGTCACCAATCTTGAAAGCAAAAAGGTGATCAATGTGGCCAGGGCGATTGGCACGAATACCGACCGCCCGAAGTAGAGCGCGGCAACAACGAATACGATAAGCAACAGCCCCCAGATTCCGCTCAGCGCGGCCGCGGGAGTCAGCGACGCAGGCCGGGTTCGCATTCGCGAGTCGACTGGACCGGCTCGTTCGATCGTCCGGGGTGAATGCATGTAAGAATCTTCTTTTAGCAAAAGCGCCTGGCAGATTGACTGTCCCGCACAATAACAATGTTAAACTTTGGCAATCCGTGCGTCTCCTCGGCATGAATCGCATCAATCTCCAAACGTGCGCGTGTTAATGCTGAATTTGATGAGTGACGTAGCATCTCGATCAGTTCAGAGGTGGCTAAACGCTCGATCCAGCACATCGAGCAGAAATTCAGCGTCCTCTTGGTGCACGCACATCGGCGGGGAAAATCGAATCGTCTGACCGTACAAACCGCCTTTGCCAAGCAGTAGTCCCATGTCCCGACAGTTCTCCAACACATCTGCGCATTGACTGGTCGCGGGTTGTTTCGTCGCACGGTCTTTCACCATCTCAACTCCCAGGAGCAAACCTTTGCCGCGTACGTCTCCGATAAGATCATATTTTGCTTTCAAACCTTCCAGACCGGCAAGGATCTGATTTCCAATTTTCAAAGCATTCGCCTGCAATTTTTCGCGGTCGATCACCTCCAGCACCGCCGCCCCCTGTGCGCATACGACGGGGTTGCCACCAAAGGTGTTGAAATGCAGCCGCTGCGCTAACGTTGCCGCAATTTTGGGTGTGGTGACAACGGCGCCGAGCGGAGCGCCGTTGCCGATTCCTTTGGCCATCGTCACGATATCCGGCACCACATCTTGAGCCTCAAATCCCCAGTAATGCGTTCCGGTGCGCCCGAATCCTGTCTGCACTTCATCAGCGATGCACAGGCCGCCCGCCGCCCGCACATATTGGTACGCATGCTTCAGGTAATTGTCCGGAAACACTACGCATCCGCCAACGCCTTGTATCGATTCGGCGATGAACGCTGCAACCTGTCCCGAAGTAGCGTGCTCAATCAGACTTTTGATGTCTGCGGCGTAATGATGTCCGGCGTGTGGATCGTCGCGTCCCCATGCTCCACGATACGGATCCGGCGCGATCGCATGATGCACGCCGAAACTGTGTGGAATGTTGAATTTCCAAGTGCGATGTGCAGTGAGTCCCATTCCGGCCACGTTGCCGCCGTGGTACGAGTTTCGAAGCGCAATGGCATCGTAGTTCCCCGTGTAAGCGCGCGCCATTAACAGCGCCAGATCGTTTGCTTCCGAACCTGAGTTGACGAAATAGCAAACCTTCAGATCGCCAGGCAGTGTCGCTGCAAGCTTTTCCGCATATTGGGCGATGTTCTGGTGCAGATAAATCGTGGTCGAATGTTGCAAAAGCTCGTTCTGCCGCCGCGCCGCCTCCACCACATAGGGATGACAATGACCGACGCTAATCGTCACGATCCCGCCAAGAGCATCAAGATACCGGCGTCCGTGTTCGTCGAAGACGTATTGCGCTTTGCCTTCTACAATCATTAGCGGTTGTTTGTAGTACAAGAACAGTGCCGGATTCAGAAATTCGCGACGTAGCCGGAGCACTTCTT
This sequence comes from Candidatus Udaeobacter sp., assembly GCA_036522635.1. GTDB lineage: Bacteria > Verrucomicrobiota > Verrucomicrobiia > Chthoniobacterales > UBA10450 > Udaeobacter. Next base: position 21,354 of record DATDFM010000092.1, read on the forward strand.
CCGCGGATGGCCCAGAATATGGTTGAGGTTCGTAATCGAACGGTGGGAGTTCAGGTCGCTTTGTCATTTTCGAGCACACGGCATTCCGCCAATCTTATGATTATCCAAGGGTAGACTATCGAGGTTACTCCCGTTCGGCCATTTCCCGTTGGTGGGAAGCGGCACAGGCTGCGTCGTCACGAAAGCTAATTAACAATCAAGAACGACAAAACACGAGCTAAAACAAAAGTCATTCATCGCTGCCAGTGCTCCGTTCTGAAGTCGTCTCGCCAGGTCTCCCTACTTCTGTCAAATAGGCAGGTAAGACTTCGTCCGACCATGCGTTCCTCCTTGGGCCCGATTGTAGGGTTTCTAATCGCACCGAGGTTCCTCGCATGTGCGGCAGGCTTCGATTGAATAATTTGGCAGGCGATAAGTCCGGTTCCTGTACCAACTGCGATTAATGTCCTTACGCACCCTTAACAAGTGAGAACTATGAGACTAACACAAACTATAAAACGAACCTTACTCGTCGTAGCTGCTGTTACCGCGGTTAGTATAACTGCCGTGGCTGGCGATGAGAAAACAAATCCGGATAACACCGCAATAAACAAGCGGGATCGTTCCGGTGAAACCAACACATCTGGCGACCAATCAAACAGTTCTGCGGATTTAAAGATCACGCAGGACATCCGACGCGCGCTGATGAAAGATGGGGATCTTTCAACAACGGCAAAGAACATCAAAATCGTTACCGCAGGCGGCCAGGTCACGCTGCGCGGACCAGTTAATACCGCCCGAGAAAAAACTAAAATCGCTCAGATTGCAAAATCAGCGGCTGGCGGTGCTCAGATCGTCGACCAACTCGACGTTAAAGAATCAAAGTAACCTCAACCTCAACACACAGGAAACAAACTCATTATGTCTAAATCAGTATTCGGTATTGCAACTACACAAGGCCAGGCTGAACAAATCGTTCGCCAGCTTCAAGCCCAAGGCTTCGCAACGTCAGAAATTTCAGTCCTCATGCCTGACACCGGCGGCACACGCGACATTGGTCACGTGAAGGCCACAAAGGCGCCCGAAGGAGCCACCACTGGCGCAGCTACAGGCGGCGTCACCGGCGGCGTGCTCGGGTTGTTGGCAGGAGTCGGCGCGCTGGCTATTCCGGGCCTCGGCCCATTCATCGCCGCCGGTCCAATTATGGCGGCATTGAGTGGTGCGGCCGTTGGGGCGACCACAGGCGGTGTCGTCGGTGGTTTAGTGGGCCTCGGCATTCCGGAAATCGAAGCAAAGCGTTACGACGAAAAATTGAAGAAGGGTAACTATCTCATCGCCGTCCACGCCGACGAAAGTGAGGACGTTGATCGGGCAAAGGACATTTTCAAAACTGCTGGCGCTGAGGATGTCAGTACCGTCAGCGAGGCCTCGGTGCCGACGCATCGAAGTTAACCATTGGGAAATCATGGCTATGGAAAATCAGACGAGTGGAGGACCTATCGAATCATCGCAGGCCGGAGGAGCAATGTTGGATGAAGCCAAAGAGCAGCTCCGGACATTCAAGCAGGATACAGATCAGTATATTCGAAAAAATCCAACAAAAGCAGTTTTGACGGCATTTGCGATCGGATTTCTAGTCGGAGTAATGCGTCGCCGTTGATTTATCCGTCGCAGGCTCGCAAGCGAGCGTCAGTGTCCGCCTGCGACGGTGTAGCCATCTGCGCGCAAATCTTCAGCCAACTCCGATTCCATCTGAGCGGCGGCATCAAAGGGCATCGGATTGAGATGCTCGTAAAGCTCCGGCATGAGCCGTACGCCATATTTCCTGACGACCCAAGCTGATTTATACCCGTTTTTGTGATTTTCGAATCGATGATCGACCGGAATTCCTGTCATCCCGACATACACGCACGGCTTTAGCGGATCACGCTGCGGGTTGAGCCGTAAGATCGAAGGATGCTTTGTAACAGCGTCTGTAAGTAGGACGACATAAACGTTGTGGTGAAA
>DATDFM010000093.1:0-4956 GCA_036522635.1 Candidatus Udaeobacter sp.
CTGACCAGCTTGGTGCACTACCGCTGGATTCGTTGGGGCGCTCTGCCGATGTACCTGGCCGGCATCGTGTTTCTGATCATGACGAAATTCATGGGGGTCAAAGTTTATGGAGCGCGCAGTTGGCTACATTTGGGCCCAATCAATTTTCAGCCCGCTCAGCTTGCGGTTGTCGCGGGTATCATGGTTTTAGCATTGTTCCTGACACAGTTTCGCCAAATGCATCCGGCACTGCGATTACTTCTCTCGGCAGCAATTGCGGGCGCCCCTTGTCTCTTAATCCTCATGCAGCCCGACTTGGGCGAAGTCATCATTTGGGTCCCGGTGATGCTTGCGTTGTGGTTTGTCGCCGGTGTGCCGCTACGCTATTTGCTTTGCATCATCCTGATCGGGATCGCGTTCATCCCAATCGCCATCAATTTCGGCCTTAAGCCGTACCAACAACAGCGCATCACCGCTTTTACACACCCTGATATCGACAAGCAGGGTTCCGCCTGGGCGATCAATCAATCGTTGATCGCGATTGGTTCGGGAGGCTGGTCCGGAAAAGGGTTCAAGGCGCCGAACACCCAGATCGAGCTTGGGTTTCTACCCGCGACGGCTGTGCATAATGACTACATTTTTTCAGCAGTCGCCGAGCAATGGGGTTTTGTTGGCGGAATAATTCTCATGGGCGCCTTTGCTTTGCTCCTATTAACGTGTCTTTTCGTCGGGTTTTTCGCCGGAGATCAATTAGGACTTCTTCTCGTCGTAGGTGTCACTGCGCTTATCTTCACGCATATCTTTCAAAATGTGGGAATGACGATCGCAATGCTGCCGATCACTGGTGTACCATTGCCGTTAATCAGCTACAGCGGCTCGTTCGTGCTGGTGATCATGTTCGGACTGGGTCTGGTGAACAGCGTCTGGATTCACCGCGGCGTTCCAGTGTAGCGATCCTGAATACGATGCGATCGTCCGAACGCGTCGTGTGGGCAGCTAAATTCCGTCGAAACGTTTTACTTTGGCTCGTGCTTGCCTGTAGAGTCGGGCCGCGCATAAATGGACGTCGATTACAAGGTAAAGCTCGAGGTATTTGAAGGACCGCTCGACCTGTTGCTGTACCTGATCAAACAGGACGAAATCGACATCTACGATATTTCGCTCGAGCGAATCACCAGTCAGTACCTTGAGTATCTTCAAGCGTTCAAAGAGCTGAACATTGAGCTGGCGGGCGAGTTCATTGTGATGGCAGCCAACTTGATTTACCTGAAGAGTCGGAGCCTGCTGCCGCGCGATCAACAGCCTCCCGAAGAAGATGCTGCGGAAGACGACCCTCGTTGGGAATTAATTCGGCAACTGATCGAGTACAAAAAATTCAAGGAGGCTGCCGGGGAACTCAATCGGCGTGCACTGGAACAAGAAAATATCTTCCTCCGGGATGCCGGATCTTCGCGAGATCTGCAGGAACCGCTGCGGCTGGGAGAAGTCGGAATTTTCCAACTCATCAGTGCTTTCCAAACTGTGATAAAACGATTGGAGGCACGCCAGGACGTGCAGGAAATCTTCAGTGAACGCTTTAGCGTCTCGGAAAAGATCGATGCGATTTTGCAACGAATCTCGACTGGCACTTCGTTCCGCTTTTCTGATTTGTTCAGCGACGCTGCATCCAGGCTCGAAGTCATCGTCACCTTTCTCGCGCTGCTCGAACTAATCAGGATAAAGCAGGTCCGGGCACTTCAGAAAAACGTATTTGACGAGATTGAAATCACGGCCGCGACAGCTTGAAAGACCGTACCCTGCCCGTCGAGCCGTAGCGGAGCGAAGGCTGGTCTCTCGGCGCATTCGGCATCGGCTACTGGATTCTCGGCTGAGGACAGCGGACTCTACACCGTCGTGTCGCGAATTTTGATTGCAGGTTGCGGTTATGTCGGAGCGGTGACGGCCGATTTGTTTCATTCAGCCGGCTGGAAGGTCGAAGGTTGGGTGCGCTCGGAGGAATCGGCAACGCGGCTTTCAGCAAAGCCGTACTCCATCCGTGTAATCGATTTCTCCCGACGCGGCGAGGCCGATAAATACCGGGAATCATTCGATGCGGTGATCCATTGTGCCAGTTCGCGTGGTGGTGATGCGGAAGCCTATCGTGACACTTATCTCAACGGCGCGGACCATCTCCTCGAAACGTTTCCTGAAGCAAGGATTCTGTTTACAAGCAGCACCAGCGTTTACGCGCAGCGCGACGGGACATGGGTGACGGAGGATAGCGAGACGCAACCGGTCCGGGAAACCAGCCGGATCCTTTTGGAAACGGAAAAACTAATTCTCGAAAAAGGCGGGATCGTAGCACGACTCGCGGGGATCTACGGGCCGCAACGTTCGGCGTTGTTGAACAAATTTCTAAACGGCACGGCCACCATTGATCCAAACGACCGCTTTATTAATCAGGTACACCGCGACGATATCGCTTCCGCGCTCTTTCTTCTGTTAGGGCGAAAGCCACAGACATCCGCACAGATTTACAACGTCGTCGACGATCAACCTATTTTGCAAAGCGAATCCTACCGCTGGCTGGCGCAGAGGCTGAATCGACCTCTTCCGCCGACGAGAAAATCCGAGCAATCCCGCAAACGCGGCGACACCAATAAACGCGTGAGCAATGCAAAATTGCGCCGCTTGGGGTGGACGCCGCAATATCCGACTTTCGCAGACGCCATGGGAAAGAGCATCCTGCCGGCTTTGCACGAAGAGGATTCTTGATCTCCGACGCAATCTTTCATTGAAATGCGGTTACCGCGCCTCCGCTGTTTCTGCAGCAGCGAGGCTCACCAGATTGTGGTCTTCGTGGGTTTCGCCAAATAGTTGGCGGATCACGTCTTCGACCGGCACTTCCTGCACATTTATGTCGCTCACGTCGCAGGCCTCCAGAAGTCGCCGGCAGGTTTCCGTAACTTTCGCGCGTGGGACCTTTAATTGCACCGAAACAGGAGTTTGTTCCATGATTTCGCCAAACGCGGACAGATCGCGTGTCTCTTCTTTTTCAAAAGTAAGACTCAGAATTTTATAACCCGAGAAACGATCGACGATCTGCGCCAGCGGTCCGTCGAAAAATATTTTCCCGTGATCGATCACCAACACCCGATGACATAACTCTTCGATGTCCTGCATGTAGTGGCTGGTGAGCAGTGTGACGATGCGATGTTCTTCATTATAGATACGCAAGAACTCGCGCACTCGTTGCTGGCTAACGACGTCCAGACCAATGGTCGGTTCATCAAGAAATAACACACGCGGCTCATGAATCAGCGCCGCGATCAGCTCCATTTTCATACGTTCGCCTAACGAAAGCTCGCGCACCATCACGTTCATTTTGTGCCGCACCTCCAAAAGCTCCGACAATCCGTCCACGACTTTCTTAAACCGCTCACGGTCGATGCCATAGATCGCGCGGTTCAGCTCGAGCGATTCCTGCGCCGGGAGATCCCACCAGAGGGCATTTTTTTGTCCCATCAGCAAACTGAACTGGCGCTTCATTTCGTTGCGCCTTTCCCAGGGAACAAAGCCCAACACGCGCGCCTCGCCGGAACTAGGGTTCAGCAAGCCCGAAAGCATTTTGAGGACAGTAGTTTTGCCGGCGCCATTCGGGCCCAGGAACCCGACAAACTCGCCTTCCTCGATTTGAAACGTGACCTGATCAGCCGCTCGCGTCTCGTCGTATTGTCGCCAGCCGAGACCTTTCACCGCACCCCAGAGGCCGCGTTCTTTGCGGTAAGTGCGATAAACTTTGGTCAGTTTTGACGCTTCAATTGCCGGCATAAGGAGCTTTGTAGAGGAAGCAATCGGATTTCGCTACAAAACATCGTCGAGGCACGCCAGCAAATGCGAAACAGTTTGCTCGGTTTCGTCGCCCATATTGGACAGACGAAAAGTCTGACCGCGGATCCTGCCGTAACCGGGATCAATCACCAAATGATGTTTTTCCCGGAGCCTTTTCGCGAAGTCCAGCACGTCGATGCCTTTATTGTTTTTTACGCAGGTGAGCGTCTTCGTGCGAAATCCTTCCTCGGCAAAAAAATCGAATCCTGTACGACGGACCCAATCATGCACGAGAGCATTCGTGCGCGCATGACGAGCGTAACGCGCCTCGAGACCTTCCTGCAAAATCTCATCGAGCTTCGACTCGAGTGCATGGACGTGCCCGATGCTCGGCGTACTCGGCGTCATGAATTGCGCCTGTTCGTTCTTGAACTCCAGAAAATCGAAATAAAATCCGCGATTCGGTACTTTGCCGGCGCGTGAAAACCCCTTTTCCGAAACCGAGAACAAGGAAAATCCCGGCGGCAGTGCCAGCGCTTTTTGCGCTCCGGTAAGCACGACGTCAATCCCGAGCGCGTCCATGTCAATCTTCACCGCGGAGAACGACGAAACGGTATCAACAATGAGCGCGACATCCGGATATTTCGCCAAAACGCAGCAAATTTCAGGGAGCGGATTCATGACGCCGGTCGACGTTTCACTGTGGGTCAATGTGACTGTATCGAATTTTCCGGTAGCCAATTGCCGATCGAGATCCTTGGGCTCGACATGCTTCCCCCATTCCACTTGAAGCGGTTCGGCGTTTTTACCGCATCGCTTTGCCACATCGAACCATTTGTCCGAGAACGCGCCGCACATGCAGCAAAGGACGCCGCGATCGACCAGATTCCGGATCGATGCTTCCATGACGCCCCACGCAGAGGACGTGGAAAGAAATACCGGCTGGTTTGTGCTGAATAACGTCTGAAGCTTTGGATGAATCTCCCGGTACAGGTTCCTGAAATCTTCGCTGCGATGGCCAACCAACGGACGCGAAAACGCTGCCCAGGTTTTTTCGGAAACTTCAACAGGACCGGGAATGAAAAGCTTGTCGTGCGGATGCATGCGGGAACATCGAACATCGAACCCACCTTCGCAAAGCCACGACGCGGCATGCGTTGAACACCA